>NZ_CAJPGY010000009.1:0-228449 GCF_905339915.1 Burkholderia sp. BCC1985 | reverse complement strand
GACGACCACCTTCTTGCGGCCGTTCGCGGCGAGCGCGTCGCGCACCTTCTGGTCGTCCCACGAGTTCATCGACGTGCGTTCGAGCGTCTTCTGGTTCGGGAACACGTCGAGCAGCTCGGGATACGTGTGGCCCGAGAAGCTGTCGCTTTCGACGGTCGTGATCGTGGTCGGGATGTTGAATACCTTCGCGGCCTTCGCGAGGCCGACGACGTTGTTCTTCAGCGTCTGGCGATCGATCGACTGCACGCCGAACGCCATCTGCGGCTGCTGGTCGATGAAGATCAGCTGGCTGTTGTGCGGAGTGAGTACTTCAAGCTTCGGGTTGCTCATGGCGGTGATGTCCTTTGACGCGGAGAAAAATGCGGCCTGCCTCGCCGACCCATGCGGGAGGCAGCCAATACGCTGTGCCGGGAGATTCGACAGCCAGCCGGCATCATTCAATACGCAAATTCCCGATCACGCCAATTAATCATTCTGATTCGCGCGGGCCGCGACGCTCAGGCTTAAAAGATCTGAATTTCGTTGAACCGAACCATGGTGAACGCGAAGACCTGATAGGCTGGTCGCGGACTGCCGAAGCGACGCCGGATCGGTAGTTATCCGTATTTTTTACACGGCCGCCATTTCACCCGGATCCCATGAAACCGTACACCGCCTCGCTGTTCGCCGGCCTCCTCGCCGGTATCGTCTATGCGCTGATCGGCGTGCCGTCGCCGGCGCCGCCGATCGTCGCGCTCGTCGGCCTGCTGGGCATCCTGGCCGGCGAACAGATCCTGCCGGTCGCGCGGCGGATGTTCAGCGGTATCCGGCTCGGCACCGCGTGGCGCGATGCGAAGTGCAGCCAGCACATGTTCGGTGCGCTGCCCGGTGCCCACGCACCCGACACCGCCGCGACGCGCCGCGATTCGACGCCGACGTGACGCCGACGTGACGCACGCCCGTTGACCGGATGCAGCCATGCCCGTCCGCGGGCATCGCCACGCCGTCGTGTTCCTTCGATCACGGTGGTGCCACGCGGCCTGGCCCGCGCCATGCCGTTGAGTCCCGTCGCCCGGCCGCGCGATGGATCGTCCTGAACGGTATTGGATCGAGCGGCGCTTGACGTTAACATGGCAGCCCGACGCCTCTCCGTGGAATTCGCCATGAAGCTGTCATTCGAAGCGCTCGAAGCACTGGACGCGATCGACCGCACCGGCACGTTCGCCGAAGCCGCCGAACTGCTGCACCGCGTGCCGTCCGCGCTGACTTACCTCGTACAAAAGCTCGAAAGCGACCTCGACGTCGCGCTGTTCGATCGCAGCGGACGCCGCGCAAAACTCACGCACGCGGGGCGCGTGGTCGTCGAAGAGGGCCGCCGGCTGCTGCATGCCGCCGAACAGCTCGAACGCAAGGCGCAGCGTGCGCAGCAGGGCTGGGAAACCGAGGTCCGGATCTGTGTCGACGAGATCCTGCCGTTCGAGGCGATGTGGCCGTACGTGCACACGTTCTACGGTCTCGAGATGGACACGCGGCTGCGACTGTCCACCGAAGTGCTCGGCGGCACCTGGGATGCGCTGATTTCGCGCCGCGCGGATCTCGTCGTCGGCGCCACGGGCGAGCCGCCCGAGCTGCCGGACATCGTGGCACGGCCGATCGGCACGCTCAGGCACGTGTTCGCCGTCGCCCCCACCCACCCGCTCGCGGCGCTGCCGGAACCGCTGTCGCTGGCATCGGTCGTCGCCCATCGCGGCGCGGCGATCTCCGATACGTCCCGCGAGCTGCCGCCGCGTTCGATCGCCGTCGACGCGGGGCAGCCGTATCTCGCCGTCCCTACCCTCGCCGCCAAACTGGCCGCGCAGTGCGAAGGACTCGCGGTGGGCACGCTCCCCGAGTGCATCGCGGCACGCGCGATCGCGCAAGGCAAGCTGGTCGCACGCCAGGTGACCGGCATGCGCGACACGACCCAGTGCTACCTCGCGTGGCGCGGCGACGAGGCCGGACGCGCGCTGCACTGGTGGGTCGAACAACTCGACCGCCCGGATCTCGTCGACCGGTTCACCGCGCTCGCCTGAGCCCGCTCTCTTCGCGGCCGCGACCGCCGTCGCCCGCCGCCCGCCGCGTCAGCCGAACGAATCGTGCAGGCGCTTCATCTCCTTCTCGAGCCACTCGATCAGGCTGAACGACGCATGCGCGCTCGCGGCCGGCGGCATCCGCATCTTCTCCTCGGTCGCGATGTGCTCGGTGAGCGATTCGCACATCAGCCGCCCCAGTTCGGGCTTCCTCGCGATCAGCGGTGACAGGTCGCGACTGCTCAGCTGATAGGCCGTCACGGCCGTTACCGCGTAGACGCTCGCATGCAGCTGCGTGCCGGCGAGCACGACGGACTGGCCGATCGCGTCGCCGGGCGCCATCCGCCTGACTTCCGTGTCGCCCGTCGCGCCGGGCACGAACACCGCCGCGACGCCGGCCGCGACGATCGTCAGCAGGCGCGCGTCGGAGTTCGACGCGTAGATCACCTCGCCCTTGTTGAACACGCGCGACGCGAGCGCATCGGCCAGTATCGCCAGGTCCGCGTCGTCGAGCTGCCTGAACAGCTCGACCGCGCGCAGCAGGCGTTGCCCGCGCGACGCCGGACCGGGCGCCGCCGGTGCGCCCGTCAGCGGGCGCAGCGCGACGTCCGCGGCAGCCAGATGCCGGTGGGCCAGATCGTAGAGCCGGTTGCGGACGTCGATCTTTTTCTGCAGCGAGTCGACGTAACAGACGAGTTCGTATTCGATCGAGTTGGTCCTGAACGCCTTGACGACCGGGATCGGCGCCGGACTCGCGAGCACGTCCAGCGAACTGGCCGCGGCATGCGCGAGCGCATCGACGACGACGGCGGGCCGCGCTTGCGGGTCGAGCTCGATCGTCAGCGTCACGCCGTACACGTTCGCCGGTTCGCTCAGGTTGACGATCGCCGCCTTGGCCGCGACGCTGTTCGGCACGACGACCAGGTTGCCGAGGCTGTCGATCAGCTTGGTCGCGCGCCAGTTGCTTTCGACGACGCGCCCTTCCAGCGCGCCGATCGCCACCGTGTCGCCAAGACGAAACGGCTGCGTGGTATTCAGCACCAGGCCCGAGAACACGTCGTTCAGCGTGTTCTGGACCGCGAGCCCGAGGATGACGGCGACCGCCCCCGACGTCGCGACCACGCCGCTCAGCGGCAGCCCCAGCACGTAGCCCAGCGCGGCGACGGCGGCCGCACCGAACACGGCGCCCGCGGCGATGTCGTGGAACAGCCGCTGGTTGCGCCATGCGCGCGGCAGCAGCAGATGATCGAGCATCAGGCTGAACACCAGCGCGCACTGCAGCCACCATGCGACGCCGATCGCCTGGATCGCGAGCCGGTCGAACCGGTCGGGCGACAGCGGCACCGCGAGCGGGCTCACGCCGGTCGAGAACAGCACGTAGGTCAACGCTGCGAACGATGCGCAGCGCCACACGGCTTTCGTCGTCGAACGGCCGCGCCCGAGCAGCCGCCAGGCGATCAGGTCGGCAAGAACGATCGGCGCGCCGTAAGCGACCGTGACGGACAGGTTCGGCATGCTGGAATGGGCTGAGGGCGTGCTTCGCGACGGGCGGGGACCCTGCGCCGGCAGTCGGTGGCGTCGCGACAGCGATGAGCGGACAGTCCCCGCGCATGCAATGTAGACGCGCCGGCCGGCCGGGTCCTGTGTTCGGCCTGAAACGTTCTGAATGCGCGGTCGGCGCGCCGCGCTACGCGTCGCGCGGCGGCAGTTCGGCCTCGCCCGCCTCGAACCCGAGCGCATGCACTTCCGACCAGGCGTCGTGCGCGATCTGCGTCGGCCCCGACGTATGCGCGAGCGCGGCCGCATACGCGGCCAGCAGCCGCACGCGTGCATCCGCACGCTCGGGCGTATCGTCGAGATCGCGCATCGCGTCGAGCGCCGCGCGCGCCCGTTCGCGACACTCGTCCACGAGCGACAGGTCGAACAGGCAGGGCACCGCGACCGCCGCCAGCGCGATGCCGACCTGCGCGTCGCCGTTCGGCGAAAACGCCCAGTCGAGCGCCGCGCGCAGATTGCCGAGTTCGCGCCGGATCACGTCGAGCCGCGATTCGACGAGCCGCCCGCCGGTGTCGCCGGGCGCCAGCCTGAACAGCGTGTGGAAGTAGTTCGCATGCGCGCGCGCGGCGGCCGCGCATTCGCCGTTGTTCTCGAGTTGCTGCAGCGCATAGGCGCGCGTCGTGGTCAGCAGCCGGTAGCGCGGCGCGCCGTGCGTGCTCTCCAGGCTCAGCAGCGATTTCGACACGAGGCCGGCGATCGTGTCGAGCAGATCGGCGTCGGTCAGTCCCTTCGTGCCGACGATCTCCCGCACCGCGTCGATCGAGAAGCCGTCCCGGAACACGCCGAGCCAGCGCAACAGCAAACGTTCCGTGTCGCCGAGCAGGCGGTAGCTCCAGTCGTACATCGCCTGCAGCGTCTGATGACGCGGCAACGCCGTGCGAAAACCACCGGTCAGCAACCGGAAATGGTCGTCGAGATGCGCGGCGAGCACGTCGATGCCGAGCACGGCCGCGCGCGCCGCGGCCAGTTCGATCGCGAGCGGCAGGCCGTCGAGACGCCGGCAGACCGACGCCATCAGTGACAGGCTGCGTTCGTCGAGCGGAAAGCGCGGGTCGGCGGCGCGGGCACGCGCCGAGAACAGCTGCACCGCGCTCGCGCCCGCGGTCTCGCGTTCGTCCGCGCCCTCGCCGGGCACCTCGAGCGGCGGGACCGGACACAGTCGTTCGCCCTGGATGCGCAGCGCCTCGCGGCTCGTCGCGAGGACGCACAGGCCGGCATCCGCCTCGGTCAGCGCGGTCGCGATCCGCGCCGCAGCGTCGAGCAGATGCTCGCAATTGTCGAGCACCAGCAGCATGCGCCGATGCGCGACGCTGGCGAGCACCGCTTCGAGCGTCAGCGATCCCGCCGGCTGCACGAGTTCAAAGGCGCCGGCCAGCGCGTCGGGCACGAATTGCGGACACGCCACCGTGGCGAGCGATACGAACGCGGCGCCATCCGGAAAGCTCGCTTCGGCGCGCATCGCCGCTTCGAGCGCAACCCGCGTCTTGCCGATGCCGCCGGCACCGACCAGCGTCACGACGCGTGCGGTGTCGAGCGCGGCCAGGACCTCGGCGACCGTCTGTTCCCGGCCAACGAGTTCCGTCGGGGCAAGCGCCAGCCGCGACGTCGCGCGATGCACGGGCGCCGCGCGCTCGGCTTGTCCGCCAACCAGCCGGTAGCCGCGCCCCGGCACCGTGACGATCAGGTTACGATCGTCGGCGAGCGCCTTGCGCAACGCGGCGACGTGCACCTGCAGGTTGTTTTCCTCCACGACCGTGTGCGGCCACACGCGCTGCATGATCTCGTCTTTCGATACCAATGCGCCGTTCGCCCGAATCAGGAGTTCGAGAATTTCGAATGCGCGACTGCCGATTCTCAGCAGTTTGCCGTTCGAGCGAATTTCACGTCTGTCGAGAAAGACGTGAAGCGTTCCAATCCGGATCATGTGAATTTCTAATCGTTTCCATTCGTTGATGCCCTGTCAGGAATGACACCGCCGCGTTGCCAATGCTACGGCATTCGCTCCGATCGATGATTCAAATTATCAGAACCCAATGGACAAATTTTTTGAATCGATGAAAACCACGAGCGGCCGAGGCACACCATCGATGCGCGAAATAGTGATTCACCGATGAACCCGTTTCATGTGACAGAACTTCGCCATTCCGGATTCGTTTCTGCAACCCGATCATTTGCCGTGGCGATTTGAATGAATTGCATTTCCACTTCGGGAAAAATGACTCGCGAGATTTCGGCAGAACCGATTCCAGATGTGCCGAACGGTCGATTTTTCCGTTCAGAACGATTCAGGCCACGCTCAAGACATTCAGCCGCGCGGCGCGAGACGATGTGGGTACCGGGCGAGCGCCGTCACGCCGCGAGGAGGACGACCATGGGGCACCGTATCGCCGGCATCCCGATTCCCGACAGCGCGCTCGCACGGGCAGCGGCCGCGACCGTGCGCGTCAGCGGGCCTGAACTCCTGTTCCGGCATGCGATGCGCGTGTTCGCGTTTGCATCGGTCATCGGCACGCGTCGCGGCATCGCCTTCGATGCCGAGCTCCTGTACGTCGCCGCGCTGTTCCACGACATCGGACTGACGGAACGCCACCGGCACTCGCGCCGGCGCTACGAAGTCGACGGCGCGAACGTCGCGCACGCGTTCCTCGGCGGATACGGCGTCGCCGCGGAAGACGCGGCCGAGGTTTGGCGCGCGATCGCGCTGCACACGAGCTTCGGCGTCCATCCTTGCATGACGCCCTTGACCGCGTTGCTCGGCGCGGGCATCGAGACGGATCTCTTCGCGCTGCATTTCGACGAAGTCAACCGCGCCGAACGCGACGAGATCGTGCACGCGTGGCCGCGCGGCCCGTGCTTCAAGGAGCTGTTCCTCGAGGCGCTCGCCGCGGGCACCGCGCATCGCCCCGAAACCGCGTTCGGCAACGTCGTCGCCGACGTGCTCGAGCGTTGCGACCCGGACTATCGTCGGACGAATTTCTGCGGCCTGGTGCTCGGGTCGAAATGGGCGGAGTGAGCGCGAGCAGCCGGCAGTGGCCGCCGCGCCGCGTCGCTCCGCCGCCGCATCACGCGCGGACGAACGCCAGCAGTTCGTCGTTCAGGCGTTGCGCGTGCGTCAGATACAGCGCGTGCGGCCCGCCCTCGTAGACGCTCAGCGTCGCTCGCGGCACGCGCTTCGCGGTCGCGGCGCCCGTCAGCGCGAGTGGCACCGTCTGGTCGTCGTCGCCGTGAATCACGAGCGTCGGCACGTCGAACCGGTCGAGATCCGCCCTGAAATCGGTTTCGGAAAACGCCCCGACGCAATCGAGCGTGCCCTTCAAGCCGGCCTGCAACGCCATGAAGGTCGTCCAGTCGAGCGCCGCGCGCGAGATCGTCGACGCGGGCCGGTTCGAACCGGTGAACAGCGGCCAGAAGTTTTCGAGGAACGCCGCGCGATCCGCGACGATGCCCGAGCGAATGCCGTCGAACACGGCAACGTCGACACCGTCGGGATGATCGTCGCGGCGTGCGACCAGCGGCGTCACCGCGCCGATCAGCACGGCTTTCGCGATGTGCCGCGTACCGTGCCGGCCGATGTAGCGCGCCACCTCGCCGCCGCCCATCGAAAAGCCGACGAGCGTCACGTCGCGCAGCCCGAGCGTCTCGATCAGCGTCGCGAGATCGTCGGCCAGCGTGTCGTAGTCGTAACCCGTCCACGGCTGGCCGGAGCGGCCGAAGCCGCGCCGGTCGTAGGCGATGCAGCGCATGCCGTGCGACGCGAGATGATGCATCTGGACGTCCCACATGTCCGCATTCAGCGGCCAGCCGTGAATGAACACGACCGGGCGGCCGGCGCCCCAGTCCTTGTAGTGAATCGAAACGCCGTCGCGTGTCGTGAACGTGCTCATGCGGATTCCTCGGTGGTGATCAGGCGGCCGCCGGCCGGTGCCGACGGACGGCGCGCGTAGCGCCGCGTCATGACCGCGACAGCCTGGCGATGAAGCGGTTCAGCTCGGACGTGAGGATCACGTCCCGATAGTTCGCCGGGCGCTTCGCGCCGCGCCATTGCGGCTTGTAGATCGCATCGCCGGCACGGATCGTGATGCCGGTCAGCGCGCAGCGCCCGAGACCGCGCGACTTGGCGCTGATCCAGCGCTGCTCGTCGTAGCGAAAGCGCGTGGGATCGCTCCACGATATCAGGACCGACGAATCGGTCTGCCGCTCGGCCGCGACGATCGCGCATCGGCGGCGCATGCCGTCGCTCGACGCGGCCGGCACTTCGTCGCGGTGGCGACGGCACGCGGCGTCCGGGTCGCGAAGTGGCGGCGGCGCGTGGTGACGCGCGGCGGCCGACGGGTCGAGCAGCGTCATCACGTGTTCCCAGCGATTGAAGGCGTCCATGGCGGCGTATCCGGGCAAGTGGCGACGGGCCGGATGTCTCGCACCCGCACGCATCGCGATGCGTCATCCGCCGCCGCGAACCGGCAAGATCCGCGACGGGATGACCTGATGCCGACGATAACGGGCCGCCGCTGAAGAGTCTTTACGCCGGGCTTAATTTTTCTGGCGGGTGCGCTCGCGCGCCGCGCGGCGGCCGCGTTCACGACAATTCAGCACGATTTCAGTACGCGCCGCGCGGTCGCGGGATAGCCTCCTGTCGGCGTTCGTTCGTGCCCTTGCGTGCCTGCCGGTGCGCGAACGCGAACGCGCCGGCTGCCCGCGCGAGCGCCGCTCGCGGGCGGATCCGAAACCCTTCAAATCCAACGCGGCACCATTGCACCGCACGTTCAAGGAGTCCTCATGCGTCCCGCAGATCACGACGCCATTCCCTCGGCGCGCCGCCGAGACATGCTGCTGGCCGGCGCGACCGCCGTTGCCGCCGCCGCGCTGCCGGCCGCTGCCGCCGCCGCCCCCAAACACGCCGCTTCCGCCCATCAAGGAGCCCATGCGATGAACACGATCACCACCAAAGACGGTACGCAGATTTACTACAAGGACTGGGGCAGCGGCCGTCCGGTCGTGTTCTCGCACGGCTGGCCGCTGTGCGCCGATGCGTGGGACGCACAGATGCTGTTCCTCGTGCAGCACGGCTACCGCGTGATCGCGCACGACCGGCGCGGTCACGGCCGCTCGAGCCAGCCGTCGCAGGGCAACGACATGGACACGTACGCCGACGACCTGGCGGCGCTGATGAATGCGCTCGACCTGCGCGAGGCTACGCTCATCGGCCATTCCACCGGCGGCGGCGAAGTCGCGCACTACATCGGCCGGCACGGCACGAAGCGCGTGGCGAAGGCCGTGCTGATCGGCGCGGTGCCGCCGCAGATGGTGAAATCGGCGTCCAATCCGGGCGGCCTGCCGATGGACGTGTTCGACGGCATCCGCAAGAACGTCGCCGAAAACCGTTCGCAGTTCTACAAGGATCTCGCGGTGCCGTTCTTCGGCTTCAACCGGCCGAACGTCAAGGTGTCGCAGGGCACGATCGACGCGTTCTGGGCGCAGGGCATGATGGGCGGCGTGTACGGCCAGTATCAGTGCGTCAGGGAATTCTCCGAGGTCGACTACACCGAGGACCTGAAGAAGATCGACGTGCCGACGCTGATCCTGCACGGCGACGACGACCAGATCGTGCCGATCGACGATTCGGCGCGCCTGTCCGCGAAGATCGTGAAGCACGCGCAGCTGAAGGTGATCCCCGGCGGCGCGCACGGGATGTGCGTCGTCAACGCCGACCTGATCAATGCTGAACTGCTCGCGTTCCTGAAGGCGTAAGCGCTGCGGCACGGCGCGCGCGGCCCTGGCGCCGGCGCGCCGTTCAGGAAGATTCAGGAATTTTCAGCCCGGCGCCATTCCGTCGCGGCGAGCGCGATCGCTAAGATCGTCGCTGCGCGATGCCGGGGGCTCATGGCGACGGCGCGCGCGCCGGCCTGAGCAGGATGCCGATCAACACCCCCGCGACGGCGAACGCCATCGCGACCCGGAAATTGTCCGCGAGCGCGAGCGTGGTCGCCTGGACCCGGACCGCCCGGTCGAGCAGCGCATAGGTCGCCTGGTCGCCCGTGGCGAAGGTGGCGCCGTGCGACACGAGCGACGCCGCGCCAGCCCGCAGCCGCGCGAGCGTTTGCGGATCAGACAGCGTGACATGCAGACCGACGAGATTCGAATGGGTAGCCTCCATGATGCGCTGGATCACCGCGATCGACGTCGTGCCGAGCTGCCCGCTCAGCAGGCGCGTCGTCTGCACGACGGCGCCGAACGTCAGCGCGTGCTCGGCCGTCACATGCTTGCCGAAGAAGAAGATGACCGACGTGAGCGCCATCGTCTGGCCCAGCGCCTGGAGCAGTTGCGACGGGATGAAGTCGGGCTCGGCCCACGCGGGCGTGAGACGCGCGCCGAGCGCGAACGCGACCGCCACCATCAGGAAACCGGCCACGATCAGCCGGCGCGGATCGACGCGCTGCAGCAGCCACGCGACGCACGGCGCGAACAGCAGTTGCGGAATCGCGATCCAGCGCAGCGTATCGCCGATCTGCAGCGGGCGAAGCCCGTAGGTGCTCGCGAGAAACACCGACGGAATGAAGCTCGTGTTGAGCACGGTGAAGCGCACGAGACCGACGAGCAGGATCAGCAGCGCGACGTTGGGCAGCGCGAGGTAGCCGAGATCGAGCCCGGCCTGCCGGGACGTGAGTTCGTGGATCAGGAACGCGGCAATCATCAGGATGCCGATGCACAGCAGCGCGACGATCAGCGGCGACTGGAACCAGAACAGCCGTTCGCCCTGGTCGAGCGCGATGCACAGGCACGCGAACCCGCCGGCGCCGAGCAGCATGCCGCGCGTGTCGATGCCGGACACGAAACGCTTGACCGGCTCGTTCGACAGCGACAGCAGCAGGCAGACGATGAACGGCACCGTCAGCAGCGCGTTCTGCCAGAACAGCCAGCGCCAGCTCAGGTGTTCGCTGTACCAGCCTTCGAGCGTCGCGGACAGGTTCAGCGACATCTCGAGGTTCATCGCATACGCGGCGATGCCGAACGGGATCAGCCGCGGCGGCAGCGTGCGGACGACGAACCCGACGGTCAGCGGCACGAACACGCCGGACGCGAAGCCGGCGAGGCTCTGGAACGCGATGAAGGTGCCGAAGTTCGTGCACAGCGGCAGCACGGTTTCGACGACGAGAAACACCGAGGCGCCCGCCAGCAGCACGCGGCGCGTGCCGAACACGAAGGCCGCCGCGATCGCGAGCGGGCCGACGAACATCTGCGACGCGGTGAACGCCGTGTTGATCCACGCGCCTTCGTCGAACCCGACGCCGAGCGCGCCGCGCACGTCGGCGAGCCCGAGCGACGTGATGCGCGACGTCAGCGTCGCGATGATCGCGCCGAGCAGCACGGACGCGATCGCGGCGATCGAGCGAAACGTCGGTATGTCGGCGGCCGGCGCGGCGGCCGGCCCCGGTGTCGCGCCACCGGGGGCGAACGTGGTGTTCATCGTCGAGCGGCTCCCGCATATGAGGCTCGCGCAAGCATAGCGCGATACGAAGAAAGTCGTCCGCACGATGGAGTATCCCGACCATGACCCCGAACCCGCCGGACTCGCCGTCCGTTCCCGCCGCGCGTTCGCGCAAGTGGCCGGTCGTGCTGATCGCCGCCAGCGCGCTGCTGCTCGTCGCGCTGCTGGTCTACGAATACGATGCGCACGAACGCGGCACCGACGACGCGTACGTGACCGGCCATCTGCACGTGATCTCGCCGCGCGTGGCCGGCACGGTCGAGCGCGTGCTGGTGGACGACAACCGGTTCGTGCATGCGGGCGAGCCGCTCGTGCGGCTCGACCCGCGCGATTTCGACGTGCGCGTCGCGCTGCAGCGGGCGCGCGTCGCGCAGGCACACGCCGATGCGAGCCGCGCGAAGGCGCTGGTCGAGCAGGCCGACGCGACGCGCGTGTCGGCGCATGCGGATGCCGAGAAGGCCGAGCTCGATTACGCGCGGGCCCGCGAGCTGACCCGCGAAACGCCGCGCGGGCTGTCGCAGCAGGAATTCGATGCGGCCAACGCGGCCCGCAAGTCCGCCCGCGCGCGCATCGACGCGGCCGACGCGCAATGGCGCAGCGCGCAGGCCGCGTGGCAGGCGGCGGCCGCCGTGTCGAACCAGAACGACGCCGAATTGCGCGACGCGGAACTCCAGTTGCAATACACGACCGTCGTGGCGCCGTCGGACGGTTATGTCGGCAAGAAGACCGTCGAGACCGGCGAGCACGTCGCGCCCGGCCAGGCACTGCTCACGCTCGTCGAGCCGCACCCGTGGGTGGTCGCGAACTTCCGCGAAACCCAGCTGCGGCACGTGCGCACCGGCGACGCCGTGCAATTGCGCTTCGACGCGCTGCCGGAGCGGACCTTCAGCGGCCACGTCGACAGCCTGTCGCCCGCGACCGGCGGGCAGTTTTCGCTGCTGCCGCCCGACAACGCGACCGGCAACTTCACGAAGGTCACGCAGCGGGTGCCCGTGAAGATCCTGCTCGACGGGCAAGCGGTGACCGAGCCGCGCATCCGGCCCGGCCTGTCGGTCGTCGTCACGCTGCAACCCGAGCGCGCGCAGCCATGATCCGCATCGCCGCCCCGTTCGCCGCCCTGCTCGCCGCCGGCCTGCTGAGCGCATGCACGATCGCGCCGCGACCGCTTGCGCCCGTACCGGTCGGACCGGCCCCGTTCCGCCATGCGGATGCGGCGAACCCACCCGCCGCGCCGCTCGCCGAGTGGCCCGCATGGTTCGGCGCGCCGCCGCTCGTCACGCTCGTCGAGGCCGCGCTCGCCGGCAATCCCGACCTTCGCGCCGCCGCGGCGCGCGTCGACCAGGCGCAGGCGCTGCTCGGCGTGCGCGAAGCCGCGCTGGCGCCCACGGTCGGCGTCGCGCCGTCGTTCAGCCGCTCGCGCGTGTCGGGCACGGTCGACAACGCATTGCCGAAACGCACGATGCACAACTGGTCGGTGCCGTTCACCGCGAGCTACGAAGTCGATCTGTGGGGCCGCCTGCGCGGCGACGCCGAGATTGGCCGGCAAAACGTGCTGCAGGCGGACGCGGATCGCGCGGCGGTGCGCCTGCGCGTGGCGACCGACGTCGCGGCCGACTACCTGACGCTCCATTTCGTCGAACAGGATCTCGCGACGCTCGCACGCGCGATCGAGCTGCGCCGCACCGCGCTCGACGTGATCGCCGCGCGCGTGCGGGCCGGCGCGGCGAGCGATCTCGACGCGCTGCGCGCGTCGGCCGATCTCGATACGGCACGCGCCGATCTCGCGGACAGCCGCCGGCTGCGCGAGAACCTCGTCGACGCGCTCGCCGTGCTGACCGGCGTGTCGCCGACCACATTCGCCGTCGCGCCCACCGCATCGCTCGTGCGCGTGCCGGACGTACCGCCCGGCCTGCCGTCCGCGCTGCTCGCGCAACGGCCCGACGTCTACGCGGCCGCGCGCCGTGCCGACGCGGCGTCGCTCGAGATCGGCGTCGCCCGCACCGCGTGGCTGCCGACGTTGACGCTGACCGCGCAGGGCGGTTTCGCGAGCCGCGATCTCGGCACGTTTCTCGATCGCAACAGTTCGCTGTGGGGGCTCGGCGCGAGCGTCGCCGAAACGCTGTTCGACGGCGGCAAGCGCGACGCCGCGGTGGCCGCCGCGTCGGCCGGCGCGGACCTCGCCGACGCGAACTATCGCGCGACCGCGCTCGGCGCGTTGCGCGAGGTTCAGGACGCGCTCAACGACATCGCCGCGCAGAAGGAGCGGATCGCGCGCTACGACAGCGCGGCGCACGCGACCGAGGCGGCCGCGCGGTTGTCGCTGAGCCGTTATGCGCACGGCTACGTCAGCTATCTCGAGGTGATCGACGCGGACCGCGATGCACTGAGCGCGCAACGCCAGCTGATTCACAGCCGCCAGTCGCTCGCCATCGCGACGATCGGCCTGGTGCGCGCGCTGGGCGGCGGATGGACGCCGCCGGCGTCGGCCGCGACGGGCGATGCGTACGCGCCGGGCGGGTCCGCATCGGACTGAGCGTGCGTGCCGGTTTCGCACGAACGGCCTTCAGCATTTTCACGCCGCTCTTAAGCTTTACTAACGTTTTTTGTGTTGTTCCGCGCGGATGCGCCGCATACATTGCTCCCATACGCACTCACCGCAGCGGGACGTGTCATGGATCGCCTGAAAGCGCTCGAGATTCTCAAGACGGTTGCCGAACAAGGCAGCTTCACGAAAGCCGCCGACGCCCTGCGGCTCGGCGTGCCGTCCATCAGCCGCACCATCCAGTGCCTTGAAACGTCGCTCGGCGTGCTGCTGTTCCATCGCACGACGCGCAAGGTGACGCTGACCCACGTCGGCCACGACGTGCTCGAACAGGCGATCGCGTTGCTTGCGCAATACGAGCATTTTTCCGTGTGCTGTCACACCAATGCGAGCGACGTGCAGGGCGACGTCTCGATCGAGGTCTCGAACCTGTTCGGCGCCGATCGGCTGGTGCCGGTACTCGCCGATTTCAATCGGCGGTATCCGCTCGTGCGTATCCGCGTCGACTGGGTCGATCATCCGAGCGCGGCGTTCAGCGGCGCCGCGGACCTGTCGATCGTCACCGAACGGACGTCGAGCGTGACCTGCGTCGAGCGACGCCTGGGACGCATTGCGATGGGACTGTACGCGAGCCCGCGGTTTCGCGCGGCTGCCGGCGCACCCGACGATCCGCAGGCCCTCGAACGCACGGACGCGCACGGCGGCAAACCGGGCAGCGGCGCTTCGATGTGGCCGCTGCGGCACCGGCGCACGGGCGCGACCGCCGCGATCCGGCTGGCCGGCGCGATTCGCTCGAACTGTCTCGACACGCTGATTCTCGCCACGACGCGCGGCGCTGGCTTCGCCGTGCTGCCGGAACATCTCGCGCGGCCGCTCGAGCGCGCCGGCGAGCTCGTTCGCCTGCTGCCCGACTGGCAGGTCGGCGATCTCGACGCATCACTGCTCTACCACTCGCGCCGCAACCTGCCCGCGCGCGTCAGGACGCTGGCCGAACATCTCGTCGCCGCGTTCGACGGCGGCCGCGACCCGCGGCCGGCCGCCCGGCACCATGCACGCGCGGTCACGCATGCCGCCGATGCCGACCGCGAAGTGGCCGCATGAACGTCGCCGTTCGCGGCATCGGGCGCCGCGCCGGCACGTGCGTGCCGATCCCGTCGTGTCCAGCGGGCCGGCGCGCCTGCTCAGGCGCCTGCTCTGTCGCCCCCGGCTCAGCCGCCCGCGCCGACCGGGCGAACGCCGAGCGCCTGGGCCCGACGCACGAGATCCGGCAGCGTGCGGACCTGCATCTTCTTCATCACCTGCGCACGATGCACCTTCACCGTGATTTCCTGCAGCCCGAGATTCGACGCGATCTGCTTGTTCATCAGGCCCGCGATCACCTGGCTCATCACTTCGCGTTCGCGCGGCGTCAACGACGCATAGGCCCGCCGCACCGCATCCAGCTCACGCTCGCGCGCGAGGCGTTCGCCGTCGCGGGCCAGCGCGCGGCCGACGGCATCGAGCATCGTGTCGTCGTCGAACGGTTTCGTCAGGAAATCGAGCGCGCCGCCCTTCATGGCCTTGACGGTGGTGGCCACGTCGCCGTAACCCGTCATGAACAGGATCGGCACGTTCAGGCCCGCACGCACCGCTTCCTCCTGAACGGCGAGCCCGCTCTCCCCGGCCAGGCGCAGGTCGAGGATCAGGCAACTCGGGACGTCGGGCCGCTCGAATGCGAGGAACGCGCGCGACGTCGCGAACGTCTCGACGCGAAATCCCGCCGAGCGCAACAGCGCGCTCAGCGCGCGCCGCAGCGTTTCGTCGTCGTCGACCACATAGACGACCGGCGCGGGTTCCCCCGCGCCCTGTTTGCGATCAGAAGTCATATTCGGCGTGCTCGCCATCGCACTCCCTGTGTAGGTATCCGCTTCGTTATCGAATGATAAGCCGAGACGGGACCGCGCGGAAACGCCGCGGCACGCGGATGACCGCGGACCGGTCGGTCACGCAGGCGGTGCGCCGGATGCGACCCGATCGATCAGGTCGAGCATGTCGTCCGATGGAAACGGCTTGCGCAGGAACGCGACCGCGCCTTGCGCGAGCGCCCGGCGCACCGACTCGTCGTCGCCGTGCGCCGACATGAAGATGACCGGGAGCGTCGCGTTGCGCCGCACCAGCAGGCGCTGGACGTCGAGACCGCTCATGCCTTTCATCTTCAGGTCGAGCAGCACGCACGCCGCGTCGTCGAGCGGGCCGGCAGCGAGGAATTCCTCGCCCGACGCGAACGGCAACGCTGTATGGCCCGCCGATTTCAGCAGGCTGGCAAGACTCTTTCGGACCGACGCATCGTCATCGATGATGCAAACAAGGGCCATGAAATAAGAACCTGAAAATTGTGCCAATCGAGAACATCGCCGTGCGGCTCGCGCCGCAACGACAGGGGTCGCCGCTGCGCGCGACGTCCGTGCGGCGCCGGTTCACGCCCACGCCCCGGCAACCAGCACGGGTTGCGTCGACGCCGGTGCCGACGCCGGCTGCGGCGCGTCCGCGAGCGCGTCGGTCGCAAACGACGCGCGCCGCGCGTGGAGGCGCCCGGCCTCGCCCGATTCCGCCAGTTTCTCGAGCGCATACGCGCGCACGACCTCGAGCAACGAGTACCGCTTCGACAGTCCGACCGAATGGACGACCAGCAGCGATTTCGACGCAAGGCCGACGAGACAGTCGAGTACCTCCTCCGCACCCATTTCGTCGCAGGCGGCGAGCGCACAGGCCGCGTCGAGCCGGAACGCATCCGGAAACACCGCGAGACGACATAGCACGGTGCGCTCCATCGCGTCGAGCAACCGATAACTCCACTCGATGGTGGCCCTCAGGGTCTGCTGGCGCGGATGGGCCGTGCGCAGGCCGCCGGACAGCGACAGCACGGACTTGTCGAGATCCGCCGCCAGCCCCTCGATGCCGAGCGAAGCGACACGGGCCGCCCCGAGCTCGAGTGCGAGCGGCAGGCCGCTCAGGCGACGGCAGATCGTCGCGATCGCGTCGAGCGTCTTCGCGTCCGCCGGGAGGTCCGTACCCATCGCGCGCGCGCGCGCCAGGAACATGCGGACCGCGCCGCTCGCCACGATCTCGCCGGCGTTCGCGCCCGTCGGCGGCACCGGCAGCGGCCCGACGGGATAGACGCGCTCGCCCGCGACGCGCAAGGGTTCCCGGCTCGTCACGACGAGGGTCGCGCCGGGGTTCGCATCCGCGATCGCTTCGCTCAGATCCGCCAGTTCGTCGACGTACGGCTCGACGTTGTCGAACACCAGCATCACGCGCTGCTGACCGATCGCCCGCACGACCTCCGCCGGTCCCGCGCTCGCGCCGCCCGGCAGACCGAGCGCGTCCAGTACCGCGAACGCAGGCGTCGCCCCGGCCTGCAACCCGGCCATATCGACCCGGACCATTTCGATCCCGTGCGCCGCCGACCACGCCGTCGCGACCTCCAGCGCCAGATGCGTCTTTCCGACGCCGCCGGGGCCGACCAGCGTGACGAGCGCTTCGTGCTCGAGCAATCCGTGCAGTTCGGCCGCTTCCGACTCGCGGCCGATCATCGGACATTTGCGCGGCGCAGCACCCGCGCGGGCACCGCCGGCCGGTTCGAGCGCGGCGGGCCGGCGCTCGCCCCACGCAAGGTCGGCCGGCGGCGCGAGCCGGTAGCCGCGGCCCGATTCGGTCCGGATCCACCCGTGCTTGCCGCCGAACAGCTTGCGCAGCGTCGAGATGTGGACCTGGATGTTGTTCTCGACCACGATCGTGTTCGGCCACACGGCCTGCATGATCTCGTCCTTCGACACGAGCCTGCCGGCCGCCTTCACCAGCAGCTCGAGGATCTCGAATGCCCGGGCACCGATATACCGGGGCTGCCCGTCGACGCAGACTTCGCGGCATTCAATGGAAACCGTCACCCGCCCGAACGTGTACATGATCCGCACTCGCTTATGCTGCGTGGCACCTTGCGCCGCCTCGCGACGGCGCGCTTCTGGATGGCCCGTCCGGCGGGCAGCGATGCATGCCGGGAGGCTTGACCGTATCGTAGTTCGCAACCGTCGCCGCGAACATTATCCATAGGTCTAGTCCGGCATCGGTGGTCGTCGGGGCCTCGGGGGTACTGCAAAATCCGCCGGGCTGTCGGACAATGCACGGGTCGCCGCACGGACGTGCGGCGACCGAGCCCGGCCGATCCCGCATCGTGAGCCGTTTTCGCCCTGCTCCACTCATTCTGCCGCGCCACCGTGAATCAGCCCTTGCGTGACCCCGACGACTCGAACCGGATCGATGCCGAATGGCTCGCGCGCGCCAGCCTGTCGAATGTCGTGCGCTCGGGCGACGTATTGACGTTCGACCTGACGGACGCCGCGACGGGACACGTGTGGTCGGCGCGCCAGACCGGCTGGGAATTCGATCAGCGCTGCCGGCAGTTCGAGCAGGAATACGCACTGGCCGGGACCCTGGAACCGGCCTGGGCGCTCACGCCGACGGCGCTGATCCGCGCGGCCGACGGCCCGGTACTCGTCTATCCGCGCCGGGACGTCCGCGCGTTCGATACGCTGGCGGACGGCCGGCTGCCGCTCGACGTCTTTCTCGACACGGCGATCGGCGCCGCGCGCACGCTCGGCGAACTGCATCGGCGCAGCTGGCTGCACGGCGATCTCCAGCCGGCCAGTTTCGTCGTCGCACCGGACGGCACGGTCATGCTCCGCTCGTTCGCGCATGCGCGGGATCGCGGCACGAACCATGCGGCGGCGGGCACGATACGCACGGAGTTCGCCGCATACGCGGCACCGGAAGTATCGGAAGGCGCCTCCGTCGACGAGCGTGCCGACCTGTACGCATTCGGCATCACGTTGTTCCGCCTGCTGACGGGCGCGATGCCTTACAAGGCCGCGTCGACGTCCGAGTGGGTCCACGCGCACGTCGCCATCCAACCGTCGCCGCCGGCGGCGTTTCGCGGCGACGTACCGGCCATCCTGAACGACCTGATCCTGAAGCTGATCGCCAAGGAACCGGCCGATCGCTACCCGTCCTGCGAAACGGTGCAGCACGATCTCGAGCGGATCCTGCACGACTGGCGGGAAGCGGGCCGCGTCGAGCCGTTCGCGCTCGGCGGCCGCGATCCGTTCGCCAGCCTGCATTCGCTCGACCTGCCGGTCGGCCGCGACGCGGAAATTCATCGGCTCGAGGCGATCCTCGCCGCGGTCAGGCAGACCGGCGAAACGGCCATCGTCCTGATCGACGGACCGGCCGGCGTCGGCAAGACCGCGCTCGCCGAACACTTCGTCCGTCATGCGCGCGCCGTGTCGCGCACCGGGTGGTGCACGTCGGCCAAGGTCGACCGGTTCCAGCCCGCGCGGCCGTACGCGCCCGTGCTGCAGGCGTTGCGCGCACTGTTCGGCAGCGCGCTGGCCAGGCGCGACGACGAAATCGCGGCGATCGCCGCGCGGCTGCGCGACTGCGTAGGCCGTCAGGCGAGCCTGCTTGCCGCGATCTTCCCGGAAACCGGCTGGCTCCTCGACGTCGAGCCCGTCGCGTTCGACCACACCGATGCGGTTCCGGCATTCCATCTGTGCCAGATCGTCGTGAATGCATGCCGCGCGTTCGCCGCACCGGCCGAACCGCTCGTCATGACACTGGACGACATCCAGTGGGCCGATGACGCGACGCTCGGTTTTCTCGCCTCGATCGCGCTCGATCCGCCGGCGCATTTCTGCATCGTCGCCGGCTACCGGAGCGGCCCGCTGGACGACTACTCGCCGGCGTTCCGTCGCTTCCTCGAGCAGCTCGATCCCGGCCGCCTGTCGTCGCTGACGCTCGCGCCGCTCGATGCGCCCGACGTCACGCGCATGCTGGCCGGCATGCTCGGGGAAGCGCCGGCCCGCTTGTCCGGGCTCGGCGACATCGTGCACCGCAGGACGAGCGGCAATCCGTTCTACATCCAGCAACTGCTGCGCACGCTGATCGACGAGCAATTGCTCGGCTACGATCCGGCGCGCCAAACGTGGCACTGGAACGAGGACGACATCGACGCGCGCCACCAGACCGAGAACGTGGTCAGCCTGCTCGCGATCCGGATGCAGCGCTTGCCGCACGAATCGAGAACGCTGCTGGCGCTGATGGCCTGCATCGGCATCGACACCGACGAAGCGCTATTGGGCGCCGCCGCCGGCAAGACGCTGGCCGAACTCCGCTTCTGGATGGACCCGGCGCGACAGATGGGCCTCGTGTCGCTTTCCGGCACCCGCTGGCGCTTCGTTCACGACCGCATCCTCGAAGCCGTCTACGCGCTCACGGGCAGCCCGGAGCGCGCGCGGCGCCACGCCCGGATCGCCACCGCGATGCTCGCCCGGGCGGGCACGCCGTCACCCGAATCCCGGCTGGCACTGGCCGCCCAGATCGAGCTGGCGAAAGGCGCGCCGCTCGACGACGCACGCGCGCTCGCGTTTGCGGGTGCGCTGGTCGACGCCGCGGAGGCCGCGGCCACGGCCGCCGCGCGCGATCGGGCGCTGTCGTTTCTCGCGTCGGCGCAAGCGCTGCTGGGCCCGCATGCGTGGTCGCGACACTACGGTCTCGCCAGCCGGATCGGCATATTGCACAGCGGCCTGCTGCTCGCGATGGGCGCCACCGCGCAGGCGTCCGACGCGATCGACGCGCTCATGGCGCGGACGCGCACGCCGGCCGACCGGGCCGAGGCGCATCGGCTGAAGGCCGCCCAGCTCACGGTGGAGTCGCACTACCGGCAAGCGATCGACGTCGCGCTGGCCGGGCTGGCGCTGCTCGGCGTCGAACTGCCCGCCGAGCCGGTCGAGGCCGATCTCGCGGCGGCCTGCGATGCGGTGCACGCGGCGCTCGACGGCCGCGCCATCGCCGACCTGGTCGACCTGCCCGTGATGACCGACACGCGCGTCGAAGCCACGATGGCACTGCTGACCGCGCTCGAAGCCGCGATGTTCTATCCGAGCGGCGGGTTGATGCTGCTGCATTTCGCGACGATGGTGCGGCTGACGCTGCGCCACGGCGTCACCGCCGCGTCGGTGCAGGGGCTCGCGTGGTACGGCGTGAGCATCGCGGAGCACCACGGCGCGTATGAAGACGGCTTCGAATTCGCCAAGGTCGCGCTCGCGCTGGTCGATCGCCACGGCTTCGAGCGCTATCGCTCCGCCACGCTGATCGCGCTCGACCAGGTGAGCGTCTGGACCCAGCCGCTGTCCTACGCACTCGAACGCGCACGCGATGCGAAAGCCGCGGGCAATGCAAGCGCCGAGTTGCGATGGATGTGCTACAGCTGCAATCACATCGTCAGCGATCTGTTGTCGATGGGCGAGGCGCTGCCCGCGATCCGCGCCGAAATCGACCCGCTGCTGGAGATCGCGCGTGGCGCGCACTACGACGACATCACCGACCTAGTCTCCACACAATCCGAATTCATCGATGCGCTGCAGTTCGGCCAGGACCGGCTGATCGGCAGCTGGCGTGCCCGTGCGTCATCGCGGACCCCGATGTCGGTCCTGGCGTTCTGGACCGACGTGCTCGCCGGCCAGGCGGCCTTCATCTTCGGCGACGCCGCGACGGCGCGCGCATCGCTCGATGCGGCCGCGTCGAGTGCATGGTCGACGCCCGCGCACATCATGCTTGCCGATTTCCACCTGTTCACCGTGCTGGCCGGGATCGCATGCGACGACGGCGCAACGCCGCCCGAACGCATGCTCGAACGCTTCGCGCCCCAGCGCGCCCGCTTCGCGGCGTGGAGCGAGCGAAATCCCGGAACGTTTCTCAACAAGCTCGCGCTGATCGATGCCGAGTTCGCGCGCGTGCGCGGCGAGCACGTGGTCGCGATGCAGCAGTACGAAACGTCGGCCAGCCTCGCGGCGGAACACGGCTTCGTGCACGAACAGGCGCTCGCGCACGAGCGGGCCGCGCAGCATGCCGCGTCGCTCGGGCTCGCCGGCCAGGCCCGTCATCAGCTGCGGCTCGCCCATGCGTGCTACCGGCGCTGGGGCGCGACCGGCAAGACGCGGGCGATGGAAGCGCAGCATCCGTTCCTCGTGATGGATCCGTCGCCGGGCGGCCCGGCCGCGCCCGCGCGCGAGGATCTCGATTTCGCGCTCGCGATGCGTGCCGCCCATTCGTTGTCCGAAGAAATCGTGCTCGAGCGCCTGATCCAGACGCTGATGCGCAACATGCTCGTGTACGCCGGCGCCCGCTATGGCCTGCTGCTGCTCAACCGGCGCGACCGGCTGACCATCGAAGCGGTGGCGCGCATCGCGGGCAGCGACGTGATCGTCGACATCGCCCGCAGCGAACCCACCGAACAGGATGTGCCGCTGTCGATCCTGAACACCGTCGCGCGCACGCGCAAGCCGATCGTGCTCGAGAATGCGCAGCGCGACGGCGTTCCCGATCACGTCGACAGCCTGCGCGCGCACCCGACGCGCTCGCTGTTCTGCCTGCCGCTGTTGAAACAGGGCGCGCTGGTCGGCGTGCTGTATCTCGAGAATGCACTGAGCAACGGCGTGTTCTCGCCGCGGCGCATCGCGATGCTGGAAGTGCTCGCGCCGCAGGCGGCCAACGCGCTCGAATCCGCGCGGCTTTACGCAGAACTGATCGACGAGAACGCGCGCCGGGTCGAGACCGAGGCCGCGCTGCGGCACGCGCGCACCGAGCTCGCGCGCACCGCGCACATGACGGTGATGGGCGAACTCGCCGCGTCGATCGCGCACGAGATCAATCAGCCGCTGACGAGCATCGTGTCGAGCGCCGGCGCGGGCATGCGCTGGTTGCGCGGCCCGCAACCCGATCTCGGCGAGGCGCTCGCGAGCCTGGACGACATCCGTGCATCCGGCGTGCGCGCGGCCGACATCGTCCGCGCGTTGCGATCGCTCGCGCGCCAAACGCCGCCCGCGCTGGCGCCGGTCGCGATCGACGACCTGATTCGCGACATGCTGCGTCTCACCGAAACGGAAATCGACGCGAAGCAGGTGGTGCTGCGCGTCGACCTGCACTGCGACGGCGTGCGCGCGATGGCCGACCGCACCCAGATCCAGCAGGTGATCCTCAATCTCGTCACCAATGCACTCGACGCGATGGACGGACTCGTCACGCAGCGCGAACTCGAAATCGCGTCGCAGGTCAGCGACGGCCATGCGGTCGTCCGCATCGCCGATCGCGGCGCCGGCATCGCTGCGGACATCGCCAACCGGATCTTCGATCCGTTCTTCACGACGAAATCGCACGGCATGGGAATGGGACTCGCGATCTGCCGCTCGATCATCGAGGCGCATGGCGGCACGCTCGACGCCGCGCCGCGCGACGGGCACGGTACCGTGATGACGTTCCGGCTGCCGGTGTCGACGCGCAGCTGATACCGGCGGCCAACGCATCGCGGCGCCGGCGCAGCACGGCTCAGGCTCCGCCCTGCCGCTGCGCGTCCTCGCTCAGGAAGCGGTGCACGAAGGTCACGGCCATCGCCCCTTCGCCGACCGCCGACGCCACCCGCTTGACCGAGCCCGACCGGACGTCGCCCGCCGCGAACGAACCCGGCACGCTCGTTTCGAGATAGTAGGGCCGGCGCTCGAGCGGCCACACGCGCCCGAATTCAGGACAGTCGTAGAGGTCGCTGCCCGTGACCAGGTAGCCGCTCTCGTTGCGAATGATGTTCGTGTCCCTCGCCCATTCGGTGTTCGGCGCACCACCGATGCAGACGAACAGGTGCGTGGCCGGCAGCACTTCCCGCGCGCCGTCTTCCGTGCGCAGCACGATCGCCTCGAGCCGGCCGTCGCCCTGCAACGCGTCGACGGTCGTGCCGTAGCGGACGGTCACGTTCGGCATGCGCTCGATCCGGTCGATCAGGTAGCGCGACAGCGTTGCCGCGAGCGATGCGCCGCGCACGATCATCGTGACTTCACGCGCGTGCCGTGCGAAGTTCATCACCGCCTGCCCGGCCGAATTTCCGCCGCCGACGATGAACACGTGCTTGCCCTCGCACATCGGCGCCTCGCTCGATCCCGCGCCATAGAACAGGCCCGCGTTGAGAAAGCGCTGTTCGTCCGGCAGACCGAGGCTGCGGTATTCGATGCCGGTCGCGCAGATGTTCGCGCGCGCGGTCAGAATCGAGCCGTCGGCCAGGTCGACGCGAATCTTGCCGTCGACGAACGTCGCATGCACGCCCTCGCGCATCATCAGCAGCTCGACTCCGAACTTGACCGCCTGCTGGCGCGCACGCTCGGCCAGCTCGGCGCCCGGTATGCCGTCCGGGAATCCCATGTAGTTCTCGATCAGCGAACTCGTCCCCGCCTGTCCGCCGACCGCATCGCGCTCGATCACGACGGCCCGCAACCCTTCCGATGCCGCGTAGACGGCAGCCGACAGGCCCGCCGGGCCGGCACCGTAGATCGACAGGTCATACTCGATGAAGCGCGGCCGCGCGACCCAGCCGAGCTTGGCGGCGATCTCCGGCAGCGTCGGCTGGTACATGCACGTACCGTCCGGAAAGACGACGACCGGCAGCCGGACGTCGCGCAGCGGCGCGATGCCCAGCTCGCGCACGCAATCGGTGTCGGACGTCAGTTCGCACCACGCGTACTCGACCACGCCGCGCTTCAGGAAATCGCGAATTGCGTAGGCTTCCCTGCTGTTCGGCAAACCGATTACCCTGACATGCTGAGACTGCGTCATGAAGCCCTCCCGGCGACCGCACCGCGACATTGCACCCCGGCCGCACTTGCGACTGTACGTCGTCGTCGCCATCGCGCCGCGACGTTTAATAAGAATTAAGGTCCGCTCGCGCCACGACCGTCCACAATGAATCCTGTCCACCTCCGCTTGCAGCTTCGTGCCGGCCGCGCTGCGAGCGCTCTGCGGCGCCGGCATCGGAGCGAAAGATGACTACTACCTGCAGTCACCTCGGCGAAGCGCGCGTCCTGCACACCGACAAGGACTACTGCGAGGAATGCGTGAAGTCCGGCAGCCGGTGGGTGCATCTGCGCCTGTGCCTGACCTGCGGGCAGGTCGGCTGCTGCGACTCGTCGCCGAATCGCCACGCGAGCCGGCATTTCCACGAAACCGGCCATCCGCTCGCCCGTTCGATCGAGCCGGGCGAGCGCTGGGTATGGTGCTACGCGGACGAAGTCATGGCCGGCGAAATCGCGTCGTAGCGCATCGCGCGCCGGCATCCGGCACCCATTTCCACTGCGGGTAAACACCGCTCGATCGCGGCTTTGTCCTGCCGATCTTTTCTACTAGAATTTATCGAACGATAACTTATCGACTGATAAACACGAGGTGTCCCATGCCTGTATCCAGACTTGCGCACTACTCGATCCGCACGCTCGATCTCGAGAAATCGTGCCGGTTCTATGAACGCGTGCTCGGCTTCAAACGCGGCTATCGTCCGCCGTTCGACTTTCCCGGCGCATGGCTCTACAAGGGCGGCGACGAGGCCGATTACGGCACCGTGCACATCATCGGCGTCGATCCGTCCAATCCGGACGGCCTTGCCGCCTATCTCGGCGACAAGGCGCTGCCGGCCGCCGGCACCGGCACCGTCGACCACATCGCGTTCCTCGCGACCGGCGTCGAGGCGACGTGGCGCACGCTGCGCGCCGAGAACATCCCGTGGCGCGACCGCACGGTGCCGAGCCTCGGTCTGCACCAGGTCTTCATCGAGGATCCGTCCGGCGTGACGATCGAACTCAACTTCCCTGCCGCCGAGGTCGAGGGCCTCGCGCTTCCCGACGCGGCCGCATCGGCCGGCGCATCCACCGGAGACTGACATGAACAACATCACTGCAAGCAAACGCAAGGCCGCGATCGTGGGCGGCTCGCTGGGCGGGCTGTTCGCCGCCAACCTCCTGCTGCGCAACGGCTGGGACGTCGACGTCTACGAACGCGTGCCCGAGGCGCTGTCGGGCCGTGGTGCCGGCATCGTCACGCATCCGGAACTGTTCGACGTGATGCTCGCCGCGGGCGTGCGCATCGACGCGTCGATCGGCGTCAAGGTCGAGTCGCGCATCACGCTGTCGCAGGACGGCGCCGTGGAATCGGAACGGCGCTTGCCGCAGACGCTCACCGCGTGGAGCAAGATGTACCACGTGCTGCGTGCGGCGCTGCCCGATCAGCACTATCACGCGGGCGCCGTCGTGACCGACGTCGCGGACGGGCCGGAGCACGCGTCTATCACGCTGTCCGACGGCTCGGTCGTGCATGCCGATCTCGTCATTGCCGCCGACGGGTTCCGCTCCGCGATTCGCGAGCGGCTGCTGCCGGACGCGCAGTTGCAATACGCGGGCTATGTCGCATGGCGCGGGCTGGTCGACGAAGCCGCGCTGTCGGAAGCGACCCACGCGAGCCTGTTCGACAAGTTCGCGTTCGGCTTGCCGCCGCACGAACAGATCCTCGGCTACCCGGTCGCCGGCCAGGGCAACAGCACGCAACCCGGCGAGCGCCGCTACAACTTCGTCTGGTATCGCGCGACGCGCGAAGACACCGACCTGCCGAACCTGCTGACCGACGAGACCGGCAAGCTGTGGGCCGGCGGCATTCCGCCGACGCTGATCCGGCGCGACGTCCTCGCCGATCTCGAGGACGCGGCCCACGCGCTGCTCGCGCCGCAGTTCGCCGAAGTCGTCGCACGCGCGACGCAGCCGCTGTTCCAGCCGATCTACGACCTCGAAGTGCCGCGCATGGCGTTCGGCCGGATCGCGCTGCTCGGCGACGCCGCATTCGTCGCGCGGCCGCACTGCGGAATGGGCGTCACGAAGGCGGCCGGCGATGCGCTCGCGCTCGTCGCGTCGCTCGCCACGCGCGCCGACACGCTCGACGCGCTGTGCGAATACAGCGAGACGCGCACCGCCTTCGGCGTCGCGATCGTGCAGCACGCGCGCCATCTCGGCGCGTACATGCAGGCACAACTGAAAAACGACACCGAGCGCGAAATGGCCGAGCGCTATCGCACGCCGGAAGTCGTGATGCGGGAAACCGCGGTGCCGCCGCATTTCTGAGCCGCATTTCCGAGCCGGGCACGGGCGGGCGCCGCGCACGAGACGCGCGACGCCCGACGCCCGGCCGCGACATTCGATCCATCGAGGAGACACCGTGAACCACCCGCTTCCGGCCACCGCCGGCACCGCGCCCGCGCATGACTCGCCGGCGCAGGCCGCCCATCCGCTGCTGCGCGATGCCCGTTTTCGCACGCTCGTCAGGCGCAGAAGGCTGCTCGCCTGGTCGCTGACGCTCGTCATGCTCACCCTCTATTTCGCGTTCATCCTGACGCTCGCGTTTTCGCCGACGCTGCTCGGCCAGCCGATCGTGCCGGGCCGGCCGACGCCATGGGGCATCCCGGTCGGCTTCGGCATGTTCGTCGTCACGTTCGCGCTCGTCGCGCTGTACGTATTCCAGGCCAATTCGGTCCACGACGCGCTCGTCGCGTCCCTTCGTCACGGAGACACGCCATGAAACGCCTGCTCCTCGCCGCGATCGCCGCCGCCGGCACGGCACCGGCGTTCGCGGCCGGCCCCGCGGCGATCGCACACGGGCACAACCCGGTCGCGATCGGCATGTTCCTGCTGTTCGTCGCGTCGACGCTCGTCATCACGCGCTGGGCCGCGCGCAAGAATCACAGCGTGGCCGACCACTATGCGGCCGGCGGCCGGATCACCGCGTTCCAGAACGGCTGGGCGATCGCCGGCGACTACATGTCCGCGGCATCGCTGCTCGGCATTTCCGCGCTGGTGTTCACGAGCGGCTACGACGGCCTGATCTATTCGGTCGGCTTTCTCGCGAGCTGGCCGATCATCCTGTTCCTGATCGCCGAGCCGCTGCGCAACCTCGGCAAGTACACGCTCGCCGACGTCGTGTCCTATCGCCTGCGGCAACGGCCGATCCGCGCGTTCGCGGCGTCGAGCTCGATCGTCATCGTGCTGCTGTATCTCGTGTCGCAGATGGTCGGCGCGGGCAAGCTCGTCGAGCTGCTGTTCGGCCTCGACTACACGGTCGCGGTGCTCGTCGTCGGCGTGCTGATGGTCGTCTACGTATTCTTCGGCGGGATGCTCGCGACCACCTGGATCCAGATCATCAAGGCCGTGCTGCTGCTCGCCGGCGCGGCGTTCATGGCGTTCATGGTGCTCGGCCGTTTCGGCTTCAGCCTCGACGCACTGTTCGCGCAGGCAGTCAGCGTGCATCCGAAGCATGCGGCGATCCTGCGTCCGGGCGGCCTGGTCTCCGATCCGGTCGCCGCCGTGTCGCTCGGCCTCGCGCTGATCTTCGGCACGGCGGGCCTGCCGCACATCCTGATGCGCTTCTTCACGGTCGGCGACGTCAAGGCTGCCCGCAAGAGCATCCTCCATGCGACCGGCATCGTCGGCGTCGGCTACGTGCTGATCGTGATCATCGGCTTCGGCACCATCGCGCTCGTCGCGCCGGACCCGCAATACCACGACGCGTCCGGCGCCGTGACGGGCGGCGCGAACATGGTGGCGATCCACCTCGCGCACGCGGTCGGCGGCAACGTGTTCCTCGGCTTCATCTGCGCGGTCGCGTTCTCGACCATCCTCGCCGTGGTCGCCGGACTCACGCTCGCGGGCTCGTCGGCGATCTCGCACGATCTCTACGCGAACGTGCTGCGCCGCGGACGCGCATCCGACCAGGAGGAAATGCGCGTGGCGCGCGCGACGACCGTGGTGCTCGGCGTGCTCGCGATCCTGCTCGGCGTCGCGTTCGAGAAGCAGAACATCGCGTTCATCGTCAGCCTCACGTTCTCGATCGCGGCGAGCTCGAACTTTCCGGTGCTGCTGCTCTCGATCTACTGGCGCGGGCTCACGACGCGCGGCGCGGTGCTCGGCGGCCTGCTCGGGCTCGCCACCGCCGTCACGCTCACGGTGCTGAGCCCGACGGTGTGGGTGACGGTGCTCGGTCATGCGCATGCGGTCTATCCGTACGAATACCCGGCACTGTTCTCGATGGCGGCGGCGTTCGCCGGCGTCGTCCTGTTCTCCGTCACCGATCGCTCGGCCCGCGCGCGACACGAGCGTGCGCAGTTCGACACCCAGCTCGTCGCGTGCGAAATGGGCACCACAACGGGCATCACGCAACGCGGCTGAGCCGCACGATTCGAAGAGCCGACATCCTCATGAGACATCCCACGTTGACCTGCACCTGCTGCCCGTCGCCGGCCCGGCGACGCCTGCTCGGCACGTTCGCCGCGCTCGCCGGCACGGCCTTGGCCGGCCGTTCGGCATCGGCCGCCGCAACCGCGAGCACGCCGGCCGCATCGGCCACCGCGCCGCTGCAGCGGCCGCGCGCGATCGACATCCACGCGCACTACTACCCGGAAAGCTTTTGCAATCTGGTCGGCGGCGAAGGCAAGCGCTTCGGCGGGTCGTTCACGTGCGACGACGCGTCGTTCACGTTCCGCACGCCCGCCGGCGGCCTCGGGCCGCTGCCGATGAAGTTCATCGACGTCGATGCGCGGCTGCGGGACATGGATGCGTCCGGCGTCGACGTCCAGGCGCTGTCGCTCAGCGTGCCGATGGCGTACTGGGCCGACCGGCCGTTCAATGCGAAGCTCGCGCGCGACTGGAACTCGGCCGCGTCGCGCGTCTACGAGCGGCATCCGACGCGCTTCGTCGTACTCGCGACGCTGCCGATGCTGAACGCGACCGACGCGATCGACGAACTCGAGCGCGCCGCGCAGCTGCCGGGCGTGCGCGGCGTGTACATGGGCACCAACATCGACAATCGCGATCTCGACGACCCGTCGTTCGCACCGGTCTTCGCGCGCATCGAGCAACTGAACCTGCCCGTGTTCCTGCATCCGCAGCAAACGGTCGGCGGCGCACGGCTCGGCGATTTCTACCTGAGCAACCTGCTCGGCAATCCGTTCGACACGGCGATCGCCGGCGCGCACCTGATCCTCGGCGGCGTGCTCGACCGTCATCCGAACCTGCACTTCACGCTGCCGCATGCCGGCGGCGCGTTGCCGATCGTCGCGGGGCGCCTCGACGCGGGCTGGACCGTGCGCCCCGAAACGCGCCGGCTCGCGCAGAAGCCCAGCAGCTATCTGCGGCGCTTCAGCTACGACACGGTGTCCCATTCCGGGCCGGTGCTGGACTTCCTGATCGCGAACGTCGGCGTCGACCGGCTCGTGCTCGGCAGCGACTACTGCTTCGACATGGGTTACGAACAGCCGGTCCGTTTTCTCGACCGGCTCGACCTGAGCGCGGACCAGCGCGCGCTGATACTCGGCGGCAATGCGGGGAAACTGCTGCGGATCTAGCGCGATCGGGCCGCCATGTCGCGCTCGCGCGACGACGCTTGCACGATCGGCGCAGCCCGCCGGCCGACATGCCATCATCCGGCGAGCCGTCGGCACGGCACGGCAAACGTCGCCGCGCAGCCGGGTCACCGTACCGCCATGCCGCCTTTCGAACAAGGAGTCACGCACGATGAAAATAGCCATTGCCGGCGGCTCGATCGCCGGTCTCGCGGCCGCGCTGACGCTCGATTGCATCGGGCACGACGTGACGGTCTACGAGCGCGCGCCGTCTCCGCTGCGCGGCCAGGGCGGCGGCGTGGCCGTGCTGCGCCGCATGATGGCGTTTCTCGAACAGCATGGCCGTCATTGCCGGCAGATGATCAGCGTGCCGACGCGTCGGCGGCGCTGGATCGACCGCGCCGGCATCGTCATGCGCGACGAACCCGAAATGCTGCCGTTCTCGTCGTGGGACGCCGTCTACCGGTCGCTGTGCGACACGCTGCCGCGCGGACGCATCCGTTATGGCCGCGCGGTCAGCGGCTTCACGCAGGACGCGACGGGCGTCGACGTGCACCTGGGCGACGAACACGTTCGCGCGGACGTGCTGGTTGCGGCCGACGGGTCGGGCTCGACCCTGCGCACGCACCTGTTTCCCGGCTACGCGCCGTCATTCGCGGGCTATCTCGCGTGGCGCGGCATCGTCGACGAAGCCGATTTCGACGTTGCCGCGATCGCGCCGCTGGTCGAGAACATGACCCTTCACAAGGCGCCGGGCGAGCTGTTCATGGCCTTCCTGATTCCCGCGCTCGACGGCTCGCTCGCGCCGGGCACGCGCCGTTTCAACTGGCTGTGGTATCGCAACGAAACCGATCGCGCGGCGCTGCGCCGCCACCTGACCGATCGTCACGGCAACGTCCATCACGCGTCGGTGCATCCGGGGATGCTGGCCGACGAGGTCGTCGGCACGCTGCGGCAACTGGCGCAAGCGCGCTTGCCGGCATCCCTGTCGCAACTGGTGCTCGCCACGCGCACGCCGTTCAACCAGGCGATCTTCGACGCGCTGAGCCCCGCCTTCGTCGACGGCCGCGTCGTGCTGATCGGCGATGCGGCGTGCACCGTGCGCCCGCATACGGCGTCCGGCACATCGAAGGCGGCAAGCGATGCGGTGTCGCTCGCGCAAGCGCTGCCGGCGGACGCGGCCGATGTCGTCGAGCGTCTCGCGCAATGGTCGGTACGACGACGGGCGGACGTGATCTCGTTGCTCGAGAAAGGGCCGCAACTGGCCGCCTCGTTCGGCCTCGGCACGCCGCCCTGACGCCCTGACGCGCTGCCGGCGCGGTTCGCGCGTCGGCACGCGCACGTCGCATCGGCACCGATTCATAACGTTTTATTTCCGCCGACCGATTCCCGCTTCTAAGCTTGACACGTCGGCGCGCGATTTCATTCAGCAAACCCGCTGCGTCGACCCGGCGCGGCGCAGCCATTCGGGCTCCGTCATGCATTCCATTCGACCCGCGAGGCCAATATCATGCGTAATCCTAAACTTGATGTCCTGACGCCCCATAACTGCCAGATGCTGTTCATCGACCTGCAGCCCCAGATGGCACTGGGCGTGCAGTCGATCGACCGGCAGACGCTGAAGAACAACGCGGTCGGGCTGGCGAAGGCCGCGAAGGCCTTCGACATTCCGACCACGATAACGACGGTCGAGACCGAGAGCTTCTCCGGCTATGCGTTCCCGGAACTGCTCGACGTCTTTCCGAACCAGCCCGTCCTCGAACGTTCGTCGATGAACTCGTGGGACGACCAGAAGGTGCGCGACGCACTCGCGAAGAACGGTCGCAAGAAAGTGGTCGCGGCCGGTCTGTGGACGGAGGTGTGCAATCTCACCTTCGCGCTGTGCGCGATGGACGAAGGCGAATACGAGATCTACATGGTCGCCGACGCATCGGGCGGCACGTCGAAGGAAGCGCACGAGTACGCGATGCAGCGCATGATCCAGGCCGGCGCGGTACCGGTCACCTGGCAGCAGGTGATGCTCGAATGGCAGCGCGACTGGGCGCGGCACGAAACCTACGATGCCGTGATGAACATCGTGCGCGAACATTCCGGCGCATACGGGATGGGCGTCGACTACGCATACACGATGGTCCACAACGCGCCGCAGCGCACGAAGGAACCGCACGCGATGCTTGCGCCGGTGCCGGCACCGATCGCGCGCAGATGACGGCAGACGAAACGGCCGACGATCGCGGCCGCGCCCCGGAACCCGCCCGCCGCCTGCGTTCAGAACGTTTCAGCGCGGTTTCAGGAAACGGCGCTGCCGCCAGCGTAGACTGCCCCCATCAGTCGCCGAGCGGGCCACGGACCGCGTGCGCGACACACCTCTCCTGGAGCGACGACATGATCTCCGCCGCGAATCGCTGCCGCCGGACCGGCTTGTCATGGCCGAACCGGTCGGCGATGCACCGTCGCCACCCGGCGGCCCCTGCTGCAATTTCCTGCGCCGGCACGCGCCGGCAAAGCCGCGCGCGCTGGCCCGCCTGTCACGGCAAGCGGATCCGCGCCGCGGCGTGCGAACCGCACGGCCGGCGTCCGCTCCGTTGCCCCGCCGACCGCATGACGCCGGAACCGGCTCGCCGGGAGTACGCATGAAGCACAAACGACTCTGGTTCGGCGCGGCGGTTGTCGCGGTCGTCGGTCTCGCGGTCGCGATCGGCATCATGGTCCGGCCGTCGATCGCGCCGGTTGATCCGCCCGCGCGCACGTCTTTCGATCCGCAACTCGTGCGCGCGGGCGCACGCGTCGTCGCGCTCGGCGACTGCGTCGTGTGCCACACCGCGAAGGACGGCAAGCCGTTCGCCGGTGGCCTGCCGCTCGCGACACCGTTCGGCACGATCTACGCGACCAACATCACGCCGGATGCCGACACGGGCATCGGCCGCTGGTCGCAGGCCGCGTTCGCGCGCGCGCTGCGCAGCGGCATCGCCCGCGACGGCCATCCGCTCTACCCGGCGTTTCCGTACATCCATTTCACGCGGATGTCCGACCAGGACATCGAGGCCGCATACGCGTACCTGATGACGCGCGAACCGGTGCAGACGAAGACGCCGGCGAACGACCTGATCTTCCCGCTCAACTTCCGGCCGCTGGTCGCGTTCTGGAACGTGCTGTTCCTGCGCGAGGGCGCGTACCAGCCCGATCCGTCGCAATCCGCGCAATGGAATCGCGGCAAGATGCTCGTCGACGGCCTCGGGCACTGCGCGTCCTGCCATTCGCCGCTGAACGCAATCGGCGGCGAACAGGCCGGCAAGGCGTTCGACGGCGGCATCGTCGACGGCTGGGACGCGCCGCCGCTCAACACGCTCGGCAACGCGGCCCGGCCGTGGACGCAAGCGCAACTGGTCACGTACCTGCGCACCGGCCGCGCGAGCGAGCACGGCGCGGCTGCCGGACCGATGCTGCCGGTCACGCGCGATCTCGCGACGGTGCCGGCGGAAGACGTCGAGGCGATCGCCGCGTACATCCTGTCCATCCAGAAGCCGGCCGCCGCGCGTCCCGCAACGACGGCCACCGCGGAACACGGCCCGACGACGCCGGCCGCGCAGCGCGGCGCGGTGCTGTTCCAGGCGTCGTGCGCGCAGTGTCACGGGCCGGCCTCGCCGATGCAGTCGATCGGGGAGCGGCCGACGCTCGCGTTCAGCACGGCCATCCATGCCGACACGCCGCGCAACGCGATCCAGATGATGTTCAACGGCATCGGCTGGCACGGCGAGGACACGCTGAACTACATGCCGTCCTACCTCGACCAGTACGACGACGCGCAGATCGCGGATCTCGCCGCCTACCTGCGCGAGACGTATTCCGATCGCCCCGCATGGAGCGGCATCGACACCCTAGCCGCGAAGCTCAGAAAGGAGGACCGCGCACCATGATCGCCCTCACCGTGAATGGCGTGCGGCACACGCTCGACATCGATCCGTCGACGCCGCTGCTGTACGCGCTGCGCAACGACCTGCACCTGCACGGCGCGAAATTCGGCTGCGGCCTCGGGCAATGCGGCGCATGTACCGTGATCGTCGACGACAAGCCGATGTTCTCGTGCCTGATTCCGGTCGCCGCGCTCGGCGAGCGCCGCGTCAGAACCGTCGAAAGCCTCGGCACGGCCGACCGTCCGGGCAAGCTTCAACAGGCGTTCATCGACCACCAGGCGGCGCAGTGCGGCTACTGCATCGCGGGCATGATCATGCGTGCGCAGGCGCTGCTCGAACGCAACCCGAAACCGACCGAACGCGAGCTGCGCACCCACATGGAACCGAACCTGTGCCGTTGCGGCACCCACATGCGGATCCTGGCCGCCGTGCGCCAGGTCGCGGGCCTGCCGCAGCCGGAACCGTCCGCCGCGCCGGTCATGATCAGCAAGGGAATCTGATGAACGCACCCGACGACATCGACGAAGGCCGCCGGCACTTCATGGTCTCCGGCGCGCTCTTCGTCGCGTTCAGCCTCGCGCCGGCCGCGCGCGCGGCCGCCGAAGTCGTGATCGCGGACGAAGGCGCCGCCGTCCACGTCGCGAAGGCCACCGAAACGCTGGCCGGCAGCCTCAAGACCAACCCGCTGCTCGACGCGTGGATCAAGATCGCGCCCGACGGCAAGGTCACCGTGTTTACCGGCAAGGTCGAGCTCGGCACCGGCGTGCGCACCGCGTTGCTGCAGGTGGCCGCCGAGGAGCTGAACATGAAGCCCTCGCTGATCACGTTCCTGACCGCCGACACCGGCGCGTCGCCGGACGAGGGCCTGACGGCCGGCAGCCACACGATGGCGGACAGCGGCTCCGCGCTGCTGAACGCCGCCGCGCAGGTGCGCGGGCTGCTGGTCGACGGCGCGGCGAAGCAGTTCGGCGTCGATCCGCGCACGCTCACCGTCGCCGATGCCGTCATCAAGGCGCCGGACGGCCGCACGATGCGCTACGGCGACGCGGTGCGCACCGTCGACCTGCACCGCAACGCGACGCCGACCTCGCCGCTGAAGCCCCCGGCCACGTTCACCGTGATCGGCACGTCGCTGCCGCGCGTCGACATCCCGAACAAGGTCACGGGCGGCGTCAGCTACGTGCAGGACATGGAACTGCCGGGCATGCTGCACGCGCGCGTCGTGATGCCGCCGGTGTACGACGCGGCGCTGCAGTCGTTCGACGAAGCCGCGATCCTGAAGATGCCGGGCGTCGTGCGGATCGTGCGCAACGGCAGCATGCTCGCGGTCGTCGCGCACGGCGAATGGCAGGCGGTCGTCGCGCAGCGCGCGCTGGCCGCAAGCTGCCGCTGGTCCGGCGGCCGCGCGCTGCCCGATCGCGCGACGGTCCACGCGGAGCTGAAGCGAATCGCGACCCAGCGCATCGAAATCGCCAACACGCATGCGCCCACCGCGCCTGCGACGAAGACGCTGTCCGCCACGTTCCTGAAGAACTACCTGCTGCACGGCTCGATCGGGCCGTCGTGTTCGGTCGCGCATCTCGAGAACGGCACGCTGACGGTGTGGACCCACTCGCAGGGCGTCTACCCGCTGCGCGACGCCCTCGCCGAGATGCTGTCGCTGCCGAAGGCGAGCGTGCGCTGCATTCACACCGAGGGTTCCGGCTGCTACGGGCACAACGGCGCGGACGATGCGGCCGCGCATGCGGCGCTGATCGCGGCGGCGATGCCCGGCAAGCCGATCCGCGTGCAATGGATGCGCGAGCAGGAACATACGTGGGATCACTTCACGCCGGCGATGGTCACCGAGCTCAGCGCGTCGCTCGACGCGGGCGGTCGCATCGTCGACTGGAACTATGCGCTGTGGAGCAGTTCGCACAACGAGCGCATCGTCAACGCCGGCCGGCTGCTGCCCGCGCGGATGCTCGAGCCGCCGTTCGTGTCCGCGCCGTCGACGCCGATGCTGCAGCCCGAGGGCGGCGGCGATCGCAACGCGATCCCGCTCTACGCGCTGCCCAACATGCACATCGTCAACAACTTCTCGCCGACGATGCCGCTGCAGACTTCCGCGATGCGCTCGCTCGGCGCGCACACCAACGTGTGGGCCATCGAGAGCTTCATGGACGAGCTCGCGCACGCCGCCGGCGTCGATCCGGTCGAATTCCGCCTGCGCCACATGCAGGACCCTCGCGCGCGGCAGGTGATCCAGCTCGCCGCGGCCCGGTTCGGCTGGCCGCGGCCGCCGCGCGCGCGCAACCGCGGCGTCGGCTTCGCGTTCGGCAAGTACAAGAACCTGATGGCCTACGTCGCGATCGCGATCGAGATCACGGTCGAGCCGGAGACGGGCCACGTGACGCTCGATCGCGCGGAAGTCGCGGTCGACGCCGGCCAGGTCGTGTCGCCGGACGGCATCCGCAACCAGATCGAGGGCGGCATCGTGCAGGCCGCCAGCTGGACACTGTACGAGGCGCTGCAATACGATACGCAGCGCATTCGCAGTTTCGACTGGAGCAGCTATCCGATCCTGCGGTTCGGCTCGGCCCCGCAAAGCATCAAGGTGCATCTGATCAATCGCCCCGGTGCGCCGTTCCTCGGCGCGGCCGAGGCGTCGATGGGGCCGACCGCCGGCGCGCTGGCCAACGCGATCTTCGACGCGACCGGCCAGCGCATGCGCGAAATGCCGTTCGCCGGCGATTCGCTCAGGAAACGGATCGACGCATAGCCGCACCTCACAACCGACCGCGCCGGCACGGACCGGCGCCGGCAACCCGACAGGCTGGAGATTTCTGAACGATGGATACCTTGCTTTCGATGCGCGTGTTCACGCGCATCGTCGAGACGGGCAGCTTCACGCGCGCGTCGGACACCACCGGGCTCACGACGCCGCGCGTGTCCGCGCTGCTGAGCACGCTCGAACAGCATCTCGGCTGCCGGCTGCTGAACCGCACGACGCGCCGCATCTCGCTGACCGAGGACGGGCAGGCCTATTACGAACGCTGCGTCGGCGTGCTGCGCGAGATCGACGACATGGAAGCGGCCGTCTCGCAGGCGCGCAACGTGCCGCGCGGCCGCCTGAAGGTGAACCTGCCGCCGGCGATGGCGAAACAGATCATGGTGCCCGCGCTGCCCGAATTCCTCGCCGCCCACCCGGGCATCTCGGTCGAACTCGGCGTGACGGACCGGCAGATCGACCTCGTCGGCGAGGGGGTCGATTGCGTCGTGCGCATCGGCGCGCTCGACGACTCGGGGCTGGTCGCGAAACGGATCGGCAGCCTCACCACCTGCACCTGCGCGGCCCCCGCGTATCTCGAGCGCTGCGGCGCGCCCGACACGGTGGACGACCTCGCGCAGCACATCGCGGTCAGCCACATGTCGGCCGATACGGGCCGGCCGCGGCCGTGGGACTACGTCGTCGACGGCGAGACGCGCATCATCCAGATGTGCGGCACGGTCGCGGTCAACGACGCCGACACCTACATCGCATGCGGCGTCGCGGGGATCGGCCTGATCAAGACCTCGCTGTACCTGGTCGAGCCGTACCTGAAATCGGGGCGCCTGCGCGAGGTGCTGACCGATTTCAACACGCCGCCGCGGCCGATCTCGATCCTGTATCCGCCCAACCGCCACACGCCCGTCAAGCTCAAGGTCTTCGTCGACTGGCTCGCCGGCCTGTTCGCGCAGATCCCGACGCTGCAGGGCCAGCGAGGCTGAAGGCCGCCCGCGTCGCGCAGCGCATGAATCAAGTGATTTAAGGCGGCGTTTTAGGACAATTCAGCCCGCGCGATCCAGACTGGTTTCATGGGCTTCGCGATCCGCGATATCCGCGCCGGAGGCCCGCGACGAGAGGCCATCATGAAGATCGCGATCGCCGGCGGCTCCATCGCGGGCCTGGCTGCCGCCGTCACGCTGAATTGCATCGGCCACGAAGTCCGCGTCTACGAGCGACGCGACCGGCCGTTTCCCGATCACGGCGGCGGCGTCGCGGTACTGCGCCGCATGACCGCCTTTCTCGACGCACACGGCGGCGGCTACCGGCTCGCGATCGCGACGGTGCCGACGCGCCGCCGGCGCTGGATCGACCGTGCCGGCCGGATCGTCGACGACGCCTGCCAGTGGCTGCCGTTCTCGTCGTGGGACATCGTGTACCGGGCACTGTGCGCGATGCTGCCGGAAGACATGATCCGCCACGACAGCCCGGTCACCGTGGACAGCCGCGACCCGGACGGCGTCGACTTGCGGATCGGCGACGCGCGCGAACGGGTGGACCTGCTGGTCGCGGCGGAAGGCACGGGCTCGCGCGTGCGCACCGCGCTGTTTCCCGACTACGCGCCGCGCTATGCCGGCTATTTCGCATGGCGCGGCGTCGTCGACGAAGCCTCGTTCGATGCGCCGGGCATCGAACTGCTCGTCGAGAACCTGACGCTCCATCGCCAGCCCGGCGAACTGTTCATGGCATTCCAGATTCCCGCAGCCGACGGCAGGCCGGGCGCGCGCACGCGACGCTTCAACTGGATCTGGTATCGCAGCGAAGCGGATCTCGAACAGTTGCGCGGCCATCTGGCCGGGATCGGCGACCGCCCGCCCGGCACCTCGGCCGAACCGGGGCGGTTGTCGATGCGTTCGCACACCGCGCTCGGCGTGCTGGCACGCGAGCGACTGCCGGCGGTGCTGTCGCAACTGGTCGACGCGACCGCAGCACCGACCGTCCAGGCCGTGTTCGATGTGCTGAGCCCCGCGTTCGCCGGCGGCCGCATCGCGCTGGTCGGCGACGCGGCGTGCACGCTGCGGCCCCACTCGGCATCCGGCATGTCGCAGGCGCTCGCCGACGCCGTCACGCTCGCGCAGACGCTGCCGCCCGACGCGCACGACGTCGCGGCGCGGACCGCATCGTGGGCAGCCACGCGCCGGGTCGCGCTGGCCGGCCTCGCCGACGCCGGCATGCGGCGCGCGGCCGAATTCGGCCTCGGTGCCCGCGCATGAACCCGCGCGCGCTCCGGCCCCTTTGCGCGCCGCGCAATGCTCGATTGCGCAGCGGGCGTATTCCCTTGTTATCGATCGATCAATAATCTTGACGGCAATGCGGCGGCTTCCGCTTCGCCGCGACACATCCCGAAACGCCCGACGGACAAACGGGCCCCGACCGCTCTCTTCAAGGAGTCGACCATGTCAGCAGAATCCACCTCGCTCGCGCCCCAGGGGCACGCGGCCAAGCTCACGCAGGGCCTCATCCTGCTGTTCGCGTTCAGTTGCGGCGCGATCGTCGCGAACCTGTACTACGCGCAGCCGATCACCGAACTCATCGCACCCAGCCTGCACATGTCGGGCGAAACCGCGAGCCTCATCGTGTCGCTGACGCAGATCGGCTACGCGCTCGGCCTGTTCTTCATCGTGCCGCTCGGCGACCTGCTCGAAAACCGCAAGCTGATGATCACGACCGCCGTCGTGTCGATCGCGAGCCTCGCGGCGGCGGCGCTGGTGCATACGCCCGGGCCGTTCCTCGCGATCTCGCTGCTGATCGGCTTCAGCTCGGTCGCCGTGCAGATCCTGGTGCCGCTCGCCGCGCACCTCGCGCCCGATCATTCCCGCGGCCGCGTGGTCGGCACGATCATGAGCGGGCTGCTGCTCGGCATCCTGCTCGCGCGCCCGCTGTCGAGCGTGGTGGCCGACGCGTTCGGCTGGCGCTTCGTGTTCGCGGCCGCCGCCGTGCTGATGACGCTCGTGACCGCCGTGCTCGCGCTGACGATCCCGTCGCGCCAGCCCGATCACCGCGCGACCTATTTCGAACTGATCGGCTCGCTGCTGCATCTGGTCCGCACGATGCCGGTGCTGCGCCATCGCGCGTTCTACCAGGGCCTGATGTTCGCGTCGTTCAGCCTGTTCTGGACCGCCGTGCCGGTTGAGCTCACGCGTCACTACGGCCTGTCGCAATCGGCCATCGGCCTGTTCGCGCTGGTCGGTGCGATCGGCGCGACGTCGGCGCCCGTCGCCGGCCGCCTCGCGGATGCCGGGCACACGGTGCGGGCGACGCTGATCGCGCTGGTCGCCGGCGCACTGTCGTATGCGGTTGCACTGGTCCACGGTGCCGGGCTGTACGGCCTCGTCGTCACCGGCATCGTGCTCGACTTCGCGGTACAGATGAACATGGTGCTCGGCCAGCGCGAGATCTACGCGCTGCATGCGGCGAGCCGCAACCGCCTGAACGCGCTGTACATGACCAGCATCTTCGTCGGCGGCGCCGTCGGCTCCGCGCTCGCGAGCCCGCTGTACGAGCATGGCGGCTGGCCGCTCGTCGCGGCCGTCGCCGGCGCGTTCCCGATCGTCGCGCTCGCCCACTACCTCGTGATCGGGCGGCCGCACGCGCAACGCCACGCACAGGCTTGAACCGGCGCCGGCACCGGTTCACGCGCGAATCCCGAGCGGTTGCTTCGCGCACCGGAATGCTGCCGGCACGTCATCTCCGACTTTTCGCAGCGCCAGCCGCCGCACCGGCCGCAACCGGACGACATGCGGCGGCGCCCTGCTCCACTGAAGAGGAATCCTTCATGTCTTCCCTGCTCAGCCACTACGATCTGCGCGGCCTGCCGCTTCCCAACCGTATCGTGATGGGGCCGATGACGCGCTCGCGCGCGCCGTCGCGCGGCCAGCCGACCGAACTCATGGCCGAATACTACGCGCAGCGCGCGTCCGCCGGCCTGATCGTGACCGAGGCGACCAACGTCAGCCCGGCCTCCGCGGCATTCGAACTGACGCCCGGGCTCGTCACCGACGAGCAGGCGGCCGGCTGGCGGCAGATCACGGACGCGGTCCACGCGGAAGGCGGGCGCATCTTCGCGCAGCTGTGGCACGGCGGCCGGGTCAGCTCGCTGACGCTGCTCGGCGGCGCGGCGCCGCTGTCGCCGTCCGGCGTCAACGACGATCTCGAACAGCTGCAAGTGTGGGCGCAGTTGCAGAACGGTTATTACACGAAGATTCACGCGACGCCGTCGCGCGCGATGACGACCGACGAGGTCGCCGCGACGGTCGAGGAATTCCGCCAGGCCGCGCTGCGCGCGAAGGCGGCCGGCTTCGACGGCGTCGAGATTCACGCGGCCAACGGCTACCTGCCGCACCAGTTCCTGTCGTCGACGCTGAACCGCCGCGACGATCGCTACGGCGGCTCGCTCGCGAACCGCGCGCGCTTCCTCGAGGAAATCGTCGACGCGGTCGGCGGCGTGCTGCCGCTCGACCGGGTGGGCGTGCGCATCTCGCCGTACGCGAAGTACAACAACGTGCGCGACGCGGATCCGGATGCGACGTATGCGTACGTCGGCCGCATGCTCGACGAAGCCGGCGTCGCGTATCTGCACGCGGCGGATACCAACGGCTGGAGCGGCGAGCCGGACCTGCCGCGGATCGTCGCCAACACGCGCAACGCGTATCGCGGCACGCTGATCGTCAACGGCGGCATCGCGCCGGAGGCCGCGAATGCGCTGATCGACGCGGGCGACGCCGATCTCGTCGCGTTCGCGCGCGCCTACATCGCGAACCCCGATCTCGTCGAGCGCATCGCGGCGAAGGCGCCGCTCGCCGCGCCGAAGACGGTCGGCTGGTATGGCGGCGACCGCGCGGGTTATGTCGACTATGCGCGTCACGACGCGGCGGGCGCGAACGTTTGAACGTTTGAACGTTTGAACGTTTGAACGTTTGAACGTTTGGGCGCTTGGGCGCTTGGGCGCCTCAGTGCCTGAGCGCTTGGACGCATGGACGTCTGAGCATCTAAACGCCTCAACGCCCCGGCGCCGCAGCAGCGGCCAAGCTGCCACCGCTGCAAGCCCGCGCCACCGGCCCCGAAACGACGCCGTCAAACGTCCTTCCAGCGCGCACCCAGCACGCGCCCACAGAAATTCGGCCGCTGAAAATCCGGGTCGGCACGCTCGAGCACATCGGCGCTCCACGTGCCGAACGTCGACGCCGGCCGGTGCGCGACGCCACGTGCGACCGCATCGAGGAACGCGTCGCCGAACCCGTCTTCGCGCGGATATGCGGCGAGCAGCGCCCGACGCTCGTCCGCCGAATACGCGTCGAAGCCGCTGGCCATCAGGTCAGCCGCCACGGCCTCGGCCAGCGCGCGCGCCAGCGGCGAGACGCGCGCGGCCACACCGGGCGTCGTATGCAGCGCGATCGCGCGCCACACGTCGTCGCACCGGCCCGGCGACATGTGATGCCGCAGCAGGAACGCGTGCGCGGCATCGGCGCTGTCGACCTCGTAGCGCGCGCTCGAGCGGCAATAGGCGGGGCTCAGTCCCATGTTCGCGTACATCGCGGCCACGTACAGCGCATCGGCATCGAGGGTCTCGCCGGCACGGCGCGCGGCAAGCGACGCCAGGACGAACACCCGGCATGCATGACCGGTCAGCACCGGCGGCAACGATGCACACGCCGCTTCGGCCGCTTCGATCGCCATCGGCGTGCGCGGAATGCGAACGCCGGCGACTTCGTCATCGGCGGGTGCGCACGTCGGCGCTCCACTCATCTCGTCTCCTTCTGCCCCGCGCCGGGGCGGAAAATTGTCTGTTCATCGGGCCGCACGCGCCGGCCCGCCGACCTGCCGCCTACGAGGCGACGCCGGGATAACCGAATGCTTCGCACTGCTCGACGACTTCGCGCGCAGCCACCTGCAGGCGCCGCGCGAAACGCGCCGCGGGACCGCGCCCGGCACCGGCGTCCGCGCGGGCGGCAGCGGCGCTGCCGCCGGCCGCTGCGCGCAGCGACACCGCCGCCGCGGGACGACGCCGGCCGAAACCGCCGAATTCGACCACCGGCGACCACGCGGGGCTGACCGGCAACGGCGGCGGCGCCAGCGGCGCGAACTCGTCGTCCGCATGCACGACCTTGCCGCCGACGACCGTCAGCACCGAGGAGAGCGTCTTGATCTGCGCCTCGTCGATCGTGAAGTAGTCGTCCGTCAGCACGGCGAAATCCGCGTACTGGCCGGGCACCAGCGCGCCCTTGCGATCGTCTTCGTTCGAAAACCACGCGCTGCCGACCGTATAGCGGCGCAGCGCTTCCATCCGGCCGAGCCGGTTCCATTCGGGGTAAAGCGCCGTGCCGCCGACGGTGCGCCCGGACACCATCCAGTACAGCGACAGGAACGGGTTGTAGCTCGCGATGCGCGTCGCATCGGTACCCGCGCCGACCGGCAGCCCGGCCGCCAGCATCGCTCGGATCGGCGGCGTGCGCGCGGCCGCTTCCGCGCCGTAGCGCGCGATGAAGTACTCGCCCTGGAACGCCATCCGGTGCTGGACCGTCACGCCGCCGCCGAGCGCGGCGATACGCGCGATGTTCGCATCCGAGATCGTCTCGCAATGATCGAAGAACCAGCGCAGCCCGTCGAACGGCAGCTCGCGGTTCACGGCTTCCAGCACGTTCAGGAAGCGGCCGATCGATTCGTCGTAGGTCGCGTGCAGCCGGAACGGCCAGCGGTGCCGCACCAGCAGCCGGACCACGACAGCCAGTTCCGCCTCGAGCGCGTCGGGCAGGTCGGGGCGCGGTTCGAGAAAATTGCCGAAATCGGCCGCGGAATACACCAGCAGTTCGCCGGCGCCGTTCATCCGCAGGAACGCGTCGCCGTCGCCGGGCTTGGCCAGCGTCACCCACCGCGTGTAGTCGTCGAGCTCGCGCCCGGCCTGCTGCACGAACAGGCTGTATGCGATGCGCACCGTCAGTTCGCCGCGCTTGGCGAGCGCCATGATCGCCGCGTAGTCGTCCGGATAGGCCTGGAAATCGCCGCCCGCGTCGATCGCGCTCGTCACGCCGAAACGGTTCAGTTCGCGCATGAAATGCCGCGTCGAATTGATCTGCTCGTCGTGGCCGAGCTTCGGGGCGCGCTCGAGCACCGCATGCAGGATCCCCATGTCCGGGCGCGCGATCAGCATGCCGGTCGGCCGGCCGAGGCGATCGCGCTGGATCTCGCCGCCGGGCGGATCGGACGTGTCGCGGCCGTAGCCGATCGCGCGCAACGCGGCCGCGTTCAGCAGCGCGCTGTCGCCCAGGTGCAGGATGAAGACCGGCGTGTCGGGCGCGATCGCGTTGAGCTCGGCCACCGTCGGCCCGCGCTTTTCCGCGAACTGGAATTCGGTCCAGCCGCCGACCACGCGCACCCAGTGCGGCGCGGGCGTGCGCAGCACCTGGCGACGCAGCATGCCGAGCGCGTCGGCCAGCGTCGGCACGCCGTCCCAGCGCAGCTCGAGGTTGAAGTTCAGGCCGCCGCGGATCATGTGCAGGTGCGAATCGTTCAGCCCCGGGATCACGGTGCGGCCGTTCAGGTCGATGCGCGGCGTGCCGTCGCGCGCATGGCGCAGCACGTCGCGGCCGCTGCCGCTCGCGAGGATCCGGCCGTCCTTCACCGCGAGCGCGGTCACGAACGACTGCCGCGCGTCCTGCGTCGCGATCTTGCCGTTGTAGACGATGAGGTCCGCCGCTTCGGCGAATGCCGTCGTGTCGAGCACCGTCAGCCCCCCCTGCTCGCGCCGAACGCCGGCATGCGGCCGCACGCGGCATGCACCCGGTTTGACGATACACCGACCATCCCTTCCCCCTTGAACATTGCACGATCAGGCCGCCGCGCCGCGGCGCGCGGACGCGACGGCGCCCGGCGCGGGCCCGGCACGCCGTTACGCCGCCGACTGCATCGCATCCGCCGCCTCGCGTCGCTTGCGCGTCAGGCCCGTCGACGCAGCCGTCTCCGGGCGAACGAAGTTCTGCAGGCGCGCCAGGCGGCGCACGTCGAACGCCCGCGATTGCGGGTCGACATGCCCCGACAGGTCGGCCACCAGCGACGACGCCTGCGCGGTGCGCCCGCGCTCGATCAGGTGATCGGCCAGGTCCAGCGTCGCGCGCAGCGCCCACATCGCGGCACCCTGGCCGTTCGCCGCATGAATCGCCATCAGCAGGTGACGGTGCCCGTCGGCTTCGCACGCGATCGCGAGATCCGGATCGGCGGTGCGGGCCTGTTCGAGCATCGCCAGCCCCCGCGCGCGCAGCAGTTCCGGCACGAACAGATGCTCGCCGTGCGCGCGGCAGCGCGCGAGCGTCGCGTCGAGCTTCGTGCACGCGTCGGCCGCGCGGCCCGTGCGCGTCAACCCTTCCGCGTAGGCGACGACCAGCGGCGCGAGCAGGCGCCGGAAGCCGCTCGCTTCGATGCGCCGCAGCGCGGGCTCGAGCCGTGCGAGCCCGGCGCCGGGATGGCCGGCCTGCATGTCGAACTGCCCGGCGAGACACTCGGCGTGGCTGCGCCAGATGTCGAACCCGTGCGCATCGGCGGTCGAGCGCAGCGTCGCCAGATAATCGGAAATCGCGTCGTGATCGCCGTAGGACAACGCCATCGGCACGGCCGCGGCGCCGAGCACCACGCACAATGCCGGCGCCGAGCCGCTGCGGCGCGCGCATTCGACCGCCTGCGCGGCCTGCCGCATCGCATATTCCGCATCGCCCTGCAGCCAGACGAGCCGCGTCAGCATCGTCCGGCCGAGCGTCGCGACGTCGATGCCCAGCGCCGCCTGCGCACAGGGCGGCTCGCCGGCGACGGCCAGCTCGGCCGTCGCCGCCTCCAGCCGCTCGCGCGCCTGCGCATGCTCGCCGAAGTAATGCAGCGAGGTCGCGACCATCGCGTCCGCCAGCAGCCGCTGCGGCCGGTCACCGCGCCGCTCCGCGGCCCGCTCGAAGCGCGTCGCGTAGCGCAGCGATTCATGAATGTCGGAGCGCGTCAGCATCGTGTTCCACAGCCCGACCAGCGCGCGCGCGTCGAACGCCTCGTCGCCGATCCGGCCCGCGAGACCGAGCGTCCTGTCCCACGTCGCGGCGGCCGTGTGCGTATCGCCGTCGGTATGCAGCAGCGCCGCCGCATAGGCCGCGCGCAGGCGCATCTCGCGTGCCGCGTCGACGGCGCCGTGGGCGCCGGCATCGAGCGCGTCGAGCGCGCGTCTCGCCGGGATCGAACTTTCGCGCATGCGCGCCGGCTCGAGCAACGCATGCGCCAGCGCGTCGATTTCCGCGGCCGGCGGCCCGGCCGCGGCGAGTTCGCGTAGCGGCGCGATGCCCGCGCCGACACCCAGGCTGGCCGCATGCGCGGCCTGGGCCTGGGCCGCCATCGCGGCCTCCGCCTGCTCGCGTTCGTAGCGCGCATGACGTGCGGCGACCGTGTCGAACTCGCCTTCGTTGCGCAGTTTTTCGAGCGCGTACGCGCGGGTGGATTCGGTCAGCCGGTAGCGCGCCTGCGCGCCGTTGAACTCGACGGTCACCAGCGACTTCGCGACCAGTTCGCCGAGCAGCGCGATCATTTCGGCAGACGGCATGCCCGGGTCCATCGCGACATCACGCGCGGCATCGAACGTAAACGGGCCGACGAAGCAGGCCATCCGGCGAAACAGCGACCGCGCGGCCGCATCCAGCAGCACGTAGCTCCAGTCGAACGTGGCGCGCAGCGTCTGATGGCGCGGCAACGCCGAGCGCAGCCCGCCCGTCAGCAGGTTCAGCCGGTCGTCGAGACGCGCCGCGACGACCTCGAGCCCGAGCGTCGCGACCCGCGCGGCGGCCAGCTCGATCGCGAGCGGCAGCCCGTCGAGGCGCCGGCAGATGTCGCCGATCAGCCGCATGCCGGCCGCATCGACCGCGCAATCGGGCGTGGCCGCGCGAACCCGCGCGAGGAACAGCTCGACGGCCGAATGGCGCACGATCTCGTCGACGCCGGCATCGGCGTCCGGCACCGCCAGCGGACTCACGCGAAACACGGCCTCGACCGAGATATGAAGCGGCTCGCGGCTCGTCACGAGCACGCGCAGCGGCGCGGCGTGCGACGTCAGCGTTTCGACGAGGTCGGCCGCCAGGTCGACGACGTGCTCGGCATTGTCGAGCACGAGCAGGCCGCGCGACGCGGCGAAGGCCTCGCCGATCCGTTCGACGGCCGGCACGCCATCCGCGTCGAGCCCGAGTTCCGCGCCGATCGCGCGCAGCACGTCGTCGCGCGTCGCCGCGCGCGCCAGTTCCACGAACAGCACGCGCTCGCCGGCGCGGCCGCGCAGTTCATGCGCGACGCGCTCGGCCAGGCTCGTCTTGCCGATGCCGCCCGCGCCGACCAGCGTGACGACCGATGCCCGCTCGAGCATGTCGACGATCTGCCCGATCTCGGTCTGACGCCCGACGAGCGGCGCCGGATGGGGTGCCGCGGCCGCTTCGGGCGCAACCTCGGACGCGCGCGGCGCCACCGCATGCGCGACCGGCGGGTGCGCGATCAGCAGGTAGCCGCGGCCCGGCACCGTCTTGATCAGGTCGCGGTTCGGGCCCAGCGCCTTGCGCAACGTCGCGACGTGCACCTGCAGCCGGTTCTCCTCGACGATCAGGCCCGGCCACACCGCGTCCATGATGTCGTCCTTCGAGACGAGGGAGCCGTTCGCGCGATGCAATACTTCCAGTATGTCGAGCGCACGCGCGCCGATACGCAACGACGCACCGTGGTCGCGTATGTCGCGCTGCTCGAAATCCACCGACAAATTCCCGATCTGGATCATGGCCGCCTCCAGGTTCCCCACGATGACCGCCATGTGAACACGCGGTTCACCGGGGCGGGGAGTCCGCGCCGGCCTGCACGGCAGGCGGGCGCAGAGTCTCAAAAAGTGGCCCGAGTCTAAACGCCATATCAATAAAAATCTTGAACGAAAATGCACTGGCGCCCCCCGCCTCGGCCCGTGGCGGATACGCGGGCCGCGCGGATATAAATGGGGCGATATCGTTCGACCTGTCGCTTCCGCCAGCGGGTCGAGCGTCGGCGCCGGCGCTCGGCCGCACGGCGATTTTTTCGTCAGCAAGCGGACATTTATTCAAGTTATGCTGAGCCGGATGTGTGTGCCGTATAAACTTGCACGTAAAACTGCTCGTATGCCGTACCCCATTGAAGGACGTTCCGTCATGTCAGATCCTTTCGCCGCAGTGCCCGCGGCGGTGCCGAAAGATACGCTCGGATGCGTGTCGAGCCTGTTGTCCAAGGATATCGACCGGTCGGTCGGCGGCCTGACGCTCCACCGCAAATGCATGCGCGACGAACACTTCGAGCGCATCGAGATGGCCGCGAGCGATCGCGGCTTCCTGATCGGCGTGTCGCTGAACGACGGCCACCGGCGCACGATCTACGGCGGCGCCGGCAAATCCGAGCGGCGGTTCCAGCACGACTCGATCTATATTCGCGACTTTTCCCGGAATTTCCGCGCCGACCTGTACGGCAAGTTCGATTTCGTGCTGATCGAGCTGTCGCACAGCTATCTCGACCGCCTCGGCCGCGAACACGACGGCACGGCGATCGGTGGCCTGACCTGCGCGCCCGACGTGCAGGACCCGGTGCTCGGCCATCTCGCGCACGCGGTCGCCGACAGCCTCGACGTGCCGGGCGCGCTGAACACGCTGTTCGTCGAGCAGATGGGGGTCGCGATCGGCGCGCATCTCGCCAGCCGCTACGGCAATGCGCAGGCGCGCGACCTGCAGCGCAAGGGCCTGCTGTCGCCGGCCAAGACGGCGCTCGCGAAGGAACTGCTGCTGGAAAAGGCGAACCTCGGCGTATCGATCGAGGAAGTCGCGAGCGAATGCGATCTGTCGCGCGGCTATTTCATCCGCGCGTTCTCGCGCACGACGGGGCGCACGCCGCATCAGTGGCTGCTCGAGCAGCGCGTGATCCGGGCCCGCCATCTGATCGAGACGACCGACATGACGCTCGCGGAAATCGCGGCCGTCTGCGGTTTCGCCGACCAGAGCCACCTGAACCGCATCTTCGCGCGCATCGTCGGCCATCCGCCCGGCGCATGGCGGCGCGGCATGACGCGCTGACACCGTCGCGCACGTCATTCGGTCAGCGCAGCGGCGTCGCGTCGTAGTTGACCGGCACGCCGCCCGCGCGCAGCGCGCGCATGCGCCGCTTCAGTGAGTTCATGTCCGATCCCCCGGTTGCGTGTCGACGTCGCGCGATGCTTGCCGATCCGACAGTCGGCCGGGCCTGTACGCGCGACATCGAGCCTACCGGCCGCTCGCGCCCTTGTCCTGAGGCGGACATGAAACGTTCTGAAGCCGGGCCGGAACGGCACCGGCCGGGCTTCAGGGCACCGCTTCAAGGCACCGCTTCAGGCTACCGCTTCAGGCTACCGCGTCATGCGCGCGCTGCGCGGCCAGCAACGCGCCGCGAAACACGGCGGTCGGCTGCGCGCCGCTGACGACGGTGGATCCGATGCGCGTCGACGGCACCGACGCGATGCCTGCGCGCACCGCGTCGGCCTCGAGCGCGATCACCGCGTCGAGCCCTTCGCCGGATGCGAGGAACGCCCGCACCGTATCGCCCGGCAAGCCGGCGCCGATCGCGATCTCGACGAGCACGTCCGCGTCGCCGATATCGCGGCCGTCGCGGAAATACGCGGCGAACAGCGCATCGACGAGCGCGACCGCGCTGCCGCGTTGCTGCGCGAACCATACGAGCCGGTGCGCGAGCCGGGTGTTCGGCGTGCGCGCGATGCGCGCGTGATCGAACACGAGGCCCGCCGCGCGGCCGGCATCGGCCACGTGCGCGTCGAGCGCCTGCGAGCGCGCCCAGCTGCCGAACTTCGCGCTGCGGTACGCCTTGCGGTCCATGCCGCCGGCCGGCATCGTCGGATTCAGTTCGAACGGCACGAACCGGACGCTCACGTAGCCGGCCGGCCCGGCTTCGTCGATCGCCTCCGCGAGCCTGCGCTCGGCGATCCAGCACCACGGGCAGATGAGATCGTAGGTGACAGTGACTTCGACGGCATGCATTGCGCTCTCCTGTTGATTGCAGTCCGAAGATAGCGCTTGCCGACCGACGATAGAATGCGAACGGCACGCAACGCATCGTTGCGGCACGCACAACGACACCGACGTACGAGGCAACGACATGGACAAATTCTCCGCGCTGCGCGCGTTCGTGGAAGTGGCGGAAGCCGGCGGCTTCTCGAGCGCGGGACGGCGTCTCGATCTCGCGGCCTCGTCGGTGGTGCGCGCGGTGGATGCGCTCGAGGCATCGCTCGGCACCGCGCTGCTGAACCGCACGACGCGCCAGGTCACGCTGTCGGATGCCGGCTCGCTCTACTACGCGCGCGCGAAGCGGCTGCTCGAGGAACTCGCGGAAGCGGACGCGCTCGTCGCCGATCGCGGCGACGAGCCGTCCGGGCCGCTGCGCGTGTCGGTGCCGGTCGCGTACGGCGTGCGCCGCATCGCGCCGCATGTCGCGGCCTTCCTCGCGCGCCATCCGAAACTCGACCTCGACCTGCAGCTCACCGACGAACGCGTCGATCTCGTCGCCGGCCGGATCGACGTCGCGATCCGGCTCGGCGAAGCGGCGCCTTCCGCGGAGGTCGTCGCACGGCAGCTCGCGACGTTCCAGCGCTATGTCGTCGCGAGCCACGACTATCTCGACGCGCACGGCACGCCGGCAACGCCGGGCGAACTGGTCGATCACGCGTGCGTGCGCTTTCACTTCGGCGGCGATCAGCAGGCGTGGTCGTTCGCCGATGCGCGCGGCACGACGCGGGTGCTGGTCGCCGGGCGCCTGAAATCGAATCACAGTGAAGTGTTGCGCGAGGCCGTGCTCGACGGCGCCGGCATCGCGCTGCTGCCCGACTGGCTCGTCGATGCCGATGTCCAGTCGGGCCGCCTGCGCAGGCTGTTCGAAGCGTACGACGTCACACCCGATGCGGCGCGCTCGGTCGTGACCGCGCTGTACCTGCCGAATCAGCGCGGCTCGAAGCGCGTCACCGCGTTCATCGATTTCGTCGAGGCGCTGGCACGCGCGCAGCCGTGAGCCGCGCGACGCGGTGCGGATTGCCGCGTTACCAGCCGAACTTCGCCTCCATGCCGACGTAGTCGGCATTGCGCGCGCCGAGCGCGCGAATCGAATCGGCGACCTGGAAATGCACGGCCTCGACCGCCAGCGCCACGTTCGCATTGACGAGCCAGTCGACGCGCGCCTGCGCATACATGCCCGTGCGCGCGCCGCCCTTGCCGGCCGTGCCGGGCACCGCCTGCATCCCCTGCCCGTAGATCGCGTCGGCGGTCGTCTGGCGCCACTGGAAACCGACCGCGGTCAGCACCGTCACGTTGCTGGCCGGCTTGAACGTCAGCGACGGCTTCACATGGATCAGGTTGCTGTAGCCGGTGTAGCCGGCGAGCGTGAAGTAATAGCCGTTCGGGAACAGCGGATTGAACGTGCCCATGCGCCCGTCGCCGGGATGCTTGTCGCCCGACGCGCCGTCGACCTGAATGCCGATGCGCGGCGTGCCCGGCGCTTTCGCGAACGTGTAGCCGCCGAGCGCGCCGAACGCCCATGCGCCGATCGTGTCCTGGCCGATGTGGCCGGTCTGCAGCATCGCTTCGGCGTCCCAGTCGAACCCGGAAGACTTGCCCGCGTAGCGCATGTCGAACACGTCGCGCCGCTCGGTGCCGGCGCCGGCGAGATAGCGCGCGTTGTCGCGCGTATAGCGTGACCAGTAGGCCGACAGTTCGCCTGGGCCCACGGCGTTGTGCTCGATCCGCACGCCGTCGAAGCGCAGGTGCCGATTCGACACGTCGTCGAACACCGCGTCGTTGCGATATTGCACCGGGCGCGTCACATAGCCGATCAGCCGCCAGTTGCCGATTTCGTAATCCGCCCACAGCGCGTCGAATGCCTGGCGCACGTTCGGGCCGTCCCGCACCGACACGAACCGCTGCAGGTCGTACGCCATCTCCTGCCGGCCGACACGCGCCTTGAACGTGCCGCCGCCCAGCTGATCGACATACGCGACGAACGCCTGCTCGATGTCAAGCTGATCCTTGTCCACCGTACCGACCGTGTCCTTGCCGAACGGCCGCGCATCGACGAACTGGACGAACGCCTGGAAATTCCCGGCATAACGCAGGTCCGCATGCACCGTCGCGCGCTGGATCACGTAGTTGTCGTCGTGCGCGGCGCCGAGCCCGAACAGCGGCGCGTTGTTCAGCTCGAAACGCTCGCGCAGGTTCGCGCCGAGCGACAGGTAGGTCGACGGGTCGCCGCCGAGCGGGATGTACTTCAGCCCGTCGAGCGGCTTGCGCGGCACGCACGGATTCGCAAGCACCGACCAGTCTTCCTGCCAGCGGTTGAACAGCACCGCGGGCCGCTTCGCGGTGCACGTCGTGCCGGCGGCCGAGGTCGGCGCCGGCACCGGCGCCGCGGTGTCCTCGGCGGCGGCCGCCGTCCCGGCGTACGTCGCGACGCCGCCCGCCAGCACAGCGGCCGGCAGCACGCCCCGCCACGCTCGCCTCATCGCCCGATGCGCCATTACTTCGACCGCGCGTGGATCTCGGCGACGTAGCCGCCCGGGAACTGCACGAGCGCCGCATCGCGCCCGTCCGACGTGAAGGGCGGCACCAGCACGGTCACGCCGGCGGCCTTGGCCTTCTCCAGCGTGGCGGCGAGGTCCGGCACTTCGTAGCCGGTCATTTCGCGCCCGAACGGATACGGCAGACGGCCGTCGGTCGCCAGCACCGTCATCTTGCCGAAGCCCGACTCGATGCGGATGCGGCGATACGTGTCGTTCGGCCGGCCGATCTCGATGCCCGGCGCCTTGCGCACGTCGGACACGACCTTGCCGCGCGAGAACGCGACGAAGTCGTGCACCAGCTTGCTCGCGCTTTCCGGCGACACGTACACGCGGTTCTCCGGCACCGTCTGCAGCGGGTCGTAGTGCGGCGCCTGGGTGTGCCAGTACAGCTGCATGTTCACGCCGCCCGGCCAGCGGATGATCGCGTCGCGACCGATCGGATCGGGGAACGTGTCGACGACCACGTCCGCGCCGTGCGCGCGCGCCGATTTCATCGCGACGTCCATGTCGGTGACGAGATAGCCGGTGCGCTCCTCGCAGAACGGATACGGGATCGGCGTCTTGAAGCCGAACACCGAGATCGTGCCGACCGGCGTCAGCACGAGCTGCGACATCGTCTGGCTCGGCGTCGGCGTGACCTGGAACACGCCCTGTTGCGACTTCTTGCCGCCGAACGTCGCGACGAAGCTGTCGGTGAAGCGGTCGAAGTCTTCCGGCGCGACGCACACGTGCGTCGTGTCGTATTGCGGGCCGACCGCGACGGCCGGCACCTTCCCTGACGAGGTATCGAGCAGGCGCGTCTCGTCCGCGTGGGCCGGCGCGCTCGCCAGCAATGCGCCGAACATGGCCGTCGATGCGGCCATCATCCGCAATACCTGTCGCAACTTCAGTGCAATCATCGAAATCTCCTTGAAAATGACAAGCGCGGCCATACGCCGCGCGCGGATTCAGCGTGACGCCGGCCCGTCGTCGGGCCGGCCGGATCGATAGGCGAGGAAGCACAAGGCCGCGAGCGGCAACGCCAGCGCCCAGAACGCGGCGGACACGTAGGCCGCGGCCCCCGCGCCGGCCCCGAGCGCGAAGCCCGCGACCGGCGGCAGCGTGCGCCGCAGCCGCACGCGCGCGGCTTCGCGTTCGGCCGGCGCGGCGAGCGGCACGAGCCAGTCGAATGCATCGATCACCGCCTGCGTGACGTTGCCCGTCATCACCGTGTTGGCGACGACCGAGCGCGCCGTCAGCCGGCCGTGCGCGTTCTGGACGCCCATCGCCGCGGCGCCGAGCAGGCCGCACAGGATCGTGCGCGGTGCGTCGGCGTCCGCGATCGGCGACGCCATCACGCCGGCCAGCATGAACCCGGCCAGCAGCACGGCCTGCAGTGCATACAGCGAACGCGCGCGCGGGCCGTGGCCGAGCGAACGCATCCGGTGGTCGAGCACGCGCGCGCCGACGATGCCGGCGATGAAGGCCGGGAATGCGAGCCACTTGATCACGAGCCCTTGCCCGACGCCGGCCAGCCCCGAGCCGATCAGGATGAAATTGCCGGTGACGTGCGCGGTGAACAGGCCGAACAGCGCGACGAAGCCGAGCGTGTCGACGTAGCCGGCGATCGACGCGAGAAACACGTCTTCGCCGCGCACGTGGTCGGGCGCCGCGGCCGCGGTTACCGGCTGCGTCGGCATGGCCCGGCTTCCTGGATGGCGACGGTTGCGCCGGCGCACGTGCTGCCTGCGTCCGGCGAGTTCAGATAACGCATGTTCCGCTCCGGTTACGCCGAACGGCCCGGGGGCGCCGACTGGCGTCCGGTCCCAACGGCGGTTCGGAAGCAAGACTAGTTAAGGAACGTCTTAATGTCATGGCGGCGGCCCTGAATTTTCCTGAATATGCCGCCCGGACGCCCGGCCGGACTGCGGGGTCGACGCGACGCGGTACGCTTAGGCAAACGCTCCCGCATCGCAGCGACCTCGGCGCAGCGATCGGCCCGCACGGTCCGATCGTGTTATTTTTCGATCGATAGCTTAAGTGCGCCATCAGGAGCCGATGCATGACCGAAAGAAAACGCAGCACGCCGGCCCGCGAGCGCGGGACGGACGCCGACGGCAACGCCGTCACGCCGGGCCGCCGGCTCGCGCCGGAAGCGCGCGAGCGGCAAATCGTCGAGAAGGCGATCGAGCACTTCGCGACGCACGGCTTTTCCGGCAGCACGCGCGAACTCGCGCGGCAAATCGGCGTCACCCAGCCGCTCTTGTACCGGTACTTCCCGAGCAAGGAAGCGCTGATCGACCGCGTGTACGACGAGATCTACACGTGGAACTCCGACTGGGAAAAACTGATCGCGGACCGCACGGTCCCGCTGCAGGAACGGCTCGTCACGTTCTATCGCGCGTACGCGCAAACCATCCTGCGGCGCGAATGGATCCGCACCTTCATCTTCGCGGGGCTCAGCCGCGAGGGCTTCAACACGCGCTACCTGTCGCGGCTGCGCGAACGCGTGTTCCTGCCGGTGCTGCGCGAGTTGCGGCACGAGTACGACATCGCGACGCCGGCGACCGAGGCACAGCGCAACGCGGAAATCGAACTGGTCTGGAGCCTGCACGCGAGCATCTTCTATTTCGGCGTCCGCAAGTGGGTCTATGGCCTGCCGGTGCCCGACGATCTCGACACCGAAATCGAACGGCTGGTCGATGCGTTTCTCCACGGCACGCCCGCGACGCTGAAGCAGCTCGCATCCGGCGCGGGCGGCCGGCGCCGCCGGCGCGCGTAATCCGGGCCGGCGCGCGCCGCCAGACGATTTCAGAACAATTTATCCGGCGCGCCGATCGCTTCGCCTATCCTCGAACGGCATCTGCGCCCGCCTCCGGCTGCGCGCACACCGAACCGGACAGGGACCACCCGATGACCCACGACGCGCCTTCGATCACGCATCACACCGTCACCGCGAACGGCATCCGCCAGCACTACATCGATGCCGGCAGCGGGCCGGCCGTCGTGCTGCTGCACGGCTTCCCGGAAACCAGCTTCGCGTGGCGCTTCCAGATCCCGGCGCTCGCGCGGCGCTACCGCGTGATCGCGCCCGACCTGCGCGGCTACGGCGAAACCGACAAGCCGGCCGCCGGCTACGACAAGCGCAACATGGCGCGCGATCTCGCCGGCCTGCTCGATGCGCTCGGCATCGGCCGCATCGCGCTCGTCGGCCACGATCGCGGCGCGCGCGTCGCGACGCGCTTCTCGAAGGACTTCCCCGAGCGCGTCGACCGGCTCGTCGTGATGGACAACGTGCCGACGCGCATCGTCGCGCAGAACATGACCGCGCAAACCGCGCGCGCGTACTGGTTCTTCCTGTTCCATCAGGTGCCCGACCTGCCCGAGGCACTGATCGCCGGCAAGGAAGCCGAGTGGCTGAGCCATTTCTTCGCCGACTGGTGCTACAACCCGCACGCGATCTCCGGCGACGCGTTCGACACGTACGTGCGTGCGTACCGGCGCCCGGGCGCCGTGCGCGGCGCGCTGGCCGACTACCGCGCGAACGCGGAAGACGTGCAGCAGGATCTCGTCGACGCCGACGTCCCGATCGCCTGCCCGACGATGGCCATCTGGGGCGAGGATTTCTACGCGGTCGGCAAGCTGTTCGACATGAAGTCCGTGTGGGAAAGCATGGCGACGAACCTGCGCGCCGAGCCGATCGCGCAGTGCGGGCACCTGCCGCAGGAGGAGCAGCCGGAGCGCGTGAACGCGTTGCTGCTCGACTTCCTCGCGCACTGGGAAGGTTGAACCGCCGCGTGCGGCGAATCATCGGGGGAAAGCAATCATGAGCGATGTTTCGGGCCCGTCGGCGATCGTCGTCGGCGGATCGGTGGGCGGACTGTTCACGGCCACCGCGCTGCGTGCGGCCGGTTGGCGCGTCAAGGTGTTCGAGCAATCGCCGAACGATCTCGACAGTCGCGGCGGCGGCATCGTGCTGCAGCCGCCGATCGAGCGCGCGTTCGCATTCGGCGGCGTGCCGGTGCCGCGCGATGCGGGCGTCGATTCGGGCGACCGGATCTACGTCGACGAACACGACCGGATCGTGCAGCGCTTTTACATGCCGCAGACGCAGACCGCATGGAACGTGATCTATACGGCGCTGAAGCGCGCGCTGCCCGCCGACGTCCTGCACGCCGGCGTCGCGTTCGACCGGTTCGAGCAGGACGGCGCGCGCGTGGTCGCGCATTTCTCGGACGGCCGCGTCGAGCAGGCCGACCTGCTGGTCGGCGCCGACGGCGGCCGCTCGGCCGTGCGCGCGCAGCTGCTGCCCGATGCGCGGCCCGCATACGCGGGGTATGTCGCGTGGCGCGGGCTCGTCGACGAGCACCTGCTTCCCGACCCGGTGCTGCAGGTGCTGCGCGACCGCTTCACGTTCCAGCAAGGCGACGCCCATCTGTTCCTGACCTATCTGGTGCCCGGCCGCGACGGCGCGATCGCGCCCGGCAAGCGGCGCGTGAACTGGGTCTGGTACCGGCGGCTCGCGCAGGATCGCCTGCCGTCGCTGTTTCTCGGCCAGGACGGCACGCAGCGCGACGGCTCGCTGCCGCCCGGCGCGATGCGCGACGACAACCGGCTCGAACTCGTGAACGCCGGCCGCCGGATGCTCGCACCGACGCTCGCCGCGCTCGTCGACGCGACACAGGCGCCGTTCGCCCAAGCGATCCTCGATCTCGCGGTCGAGCGCATGGCGTTCGGCCGCGCCGTGCTGCTCGGCGACGCGGCCTGCCTCGTGCGGCCGCATACGGCCGCCGGTGTCGCGAAAGCGGCGGAGAACGCGGTCGGTCTTGCCGAGGCGCTGCGCGGCGGCGTGCCCGCCAACGCGTTCGACGCCGCGCTGTCGCGCTGGGAGGCTGCTCAGCTCGCGGCCAATGCGTCGCTGTCCGCGCTCGGCATCTCGCTCGGCACGCGGATCATGGGACGCGCGTGACCGGCCGGCCGCCGTGTGCGGGCTCGATCGTTTGCATCGACCGCCGATTCGTGATTCCAGGTCAAAAATGATTTCGCCGGCGGCCCGTTTTTCCGCGGCGTCGGGATACCTATATTGACAGCACTCGCAACGACGACGACGTGGTTGCGGTTCACTCGACCCGATAGGTACCCATGATGAAAACGCTCGTTTCTTCCACGCTTGCCGCACTGATCATCGCCACGCCGGCCGTTTCGTTCGCGCAGCAGCATGACCGCCCGCTGACCCGCGCCGAAGTGAAGGCCGAAATGGCCCGCCTCGCGGCCGTTGGCTATACGCCGGCACTGGACCACAACCAGTATCCGGTCGCGATCCTCGCCGCCGAAAAGCGGGTGCGTGAAAACGCCGTCGCGCAAGCGGCATCGAACGCGGCTCCGAACACCGCACCGGCAGCCGACACGACCGGCTACGGCAGCGAAGGCACCGGCACCAGCGCATCCGGCCGCGCACTGACGACCAACGGCCGCGACGCGATCTATCGCGGTCATTGAGCGGCATCGACGCGCGCGCGAGCACCTTGCCCGCCACGCGCCCCCGCTCGTCCATCCCCTCCGCATCGCCAGCCCGAATCGCCTGAACCGGCATTCGGGCCGCGCGTCGTCGCGCCGCTTCCCGCATCACGCCCCTGCCGCGCGCATCGTCGCCGCACCGCGCGATTCGTGACTGCGCAGTACAAGTTCTTATGACGCCGCGTCCGTTTATCCATCGCTCGCCACGCACGATACTGCGCACCATCCGGCGCCGTGCGCGTCATTCGATACCCCGAACAACATGAACAGCTACCCAGGATTGAAGCGCTTCGCGCGACCGGCCGTGCTGGCCGCCCTTCCGCTCGCCGCATTGCTCGCGTTGACGGGCTGCCGGTCGGACGACACCGCGCCGGCCCCGAAGCCGAACGTGATCGTCAGCGCGCCCGTCGCGCGCAACGTGAACGACGTCGACGTCTACACGGGCCGTTTCGAAGCGGTCGACACGGTCGACGTGCGCCCGCGCGTGAGCGGCTATCTCGAACGCGTCGCGTTCCAGGACGGCGCGACCGTGAAAAAAGGCGACCTGCTCTTCGTCATCGATCCGCGCCCGTACCAGGCGGCGGTGACGGCCGCGCAAGGCACGCTCGAGCGCGCGCAGTCGCAACTGAAGCTGAGCCGGCAGGATTTCGAGCGGGCCAGCGTCCTGATCAAGACCGACACCATCGCGCAGAGCCTGTACGACCAGCGCCGCCAGGCCGTGCAAAGCGCGCAGGCCGACGTGACGAGCGCGCAAGGCGCGCTCGAACGCGCGCGGCTCGACCTGTCGTTCACGCGCATCGTCGCGCCGATGTCGGGGCGCATCAGCCGCAAGCGCGTCAGCGAGGGCAACCTCGTGAAGGGCGGCGACAGCGAAGCCACGGTGCTGACGACGATCGTGTCGCAGGACCCGATCGACATCTACTTCGACGTCGACGAGGAAAGCTACCTGCGCTACACGCGCGAAGCCGCGCAACATGGCGGCAGCGCGTCGTCGCGACAGGTGGCGATCGCGCTGCCGGGCGACGCGAAGCCGTCGCTGTCGGGCACGATGGATTTCGTCGACAACCGCCTAGACAACTCGACCGGCACGCTACGCCAGCGCGCGCGCGTCGCGAATCCGGACGGACGCCTGAGCCCCGGCCAGTTCGGCCGCGTGTCGCTGTCGAGCCGCGTCGCACACGCGGCGCTGCTCGTGCCGGATTCGGCCGTCGCGACCGACGCGACGCGCCGCGTGCTGTATTTCGTCGACGCGAACGGCACCGTGTCGGTGCGCCCGGTGACGCCCGGCCGCCTGTTCGGCAACCTGCGCGAAATCGATGCCGGGCTGAAGGCCGGCGACCGCGTGATCGTCGACGGCTTCCAGCGCGTGCAGGCCGGCGATCAGGTCAACGCGGTGCCGCGCGCGATCGATGCGGCGCAGATGGCGAATGCGACGAATTCCGAAAAAGTTGCGAACGCAACCGCTGCGTCCAGCACCGCGACCGGGAGCGCGCAATGAACCTCGGCCGCCTGTCCGTCCAGCAGCCGGTGCTCGCGATCGTCCTGTCGATCGTGCTGACCATCGCCGGCGCGCTGGCCTATTTCTCGCTCGCGGTGTCCGAGTATCCGGACATCGCGCCGCCGACCGTCGTGATCCAGGCGAGCTACCCGGGTGCGTCCGCGGAAACCGTGTCGCAAACCGTCTCGACACCGATCGAGCTGGAAGTGAACGGCGTCGAGGACATGCTGTACATGTACAGCCAGGCGACCTCCGACGGCAGCCTGAACATCACCGCGACGTTCAAGCCCGGCACCGACGTCGACAAGGCGCAGGTGCTGGTGCAGAACCGCGTCGCGCTCGCGACGCCGCGCCTGCCCGAGCCCGTGCAGCGCAGCGGCGTGTCGGTCCGCAAGTCGTCGCCGACGCAGCTCGGCACGATCTTCATCTACTCGCCCGACCAGCGCTACGATCCGCTGTACGTGTCGAACTACGCGATCAGCAACGTCGCCGACGTGCTGAAGCGGATCGACGGCGTCGGCGACATCAACCCGCTCGGCGCGCGCGAATACTCGATGCGCATCTGGCTCGACCCGGAGCGCGTCGCGTCGTTCGGCCTGAGCCCGCGCGACCTCATCGCCGCGGTGCGCGCGCAGAACACGCAGCTCGCGGGCGGCGTGGTCGCGCAGGCGCCGATCACGAACCAGGCGTTCCAGCCGAACCTGATCTTCGAAGGGCGCCTGAAGCGGCCCGAGGATTTCAGCGACATCGTCGTCAAGCAGGGGCAGGACGGGCGTCTCGTGCGGCTGAAGGACGTCGCGCGCATCGAGGTCGGCGCGCTCGCGTACGCGACCGACAGCTACATGCTGCGTCACCCGACCATCGCGCTGCAGGTGCTGCAGCAGCCCGGCGCGAACGCGGTCGCGACGATGGACGCGGTCGAGAAGAAGATGACCGAGCTCGGCAAGGCGTTCCCGAAGGGCATCGTCTACAACATCGGCTACAACCCGACCGCGTTCATCGGCGACAGCATCCACGAACTCGTGAAGACCATCTACGAGGCCGTCGTGCTCGTGGTGTTCGTCGTGCTGCTGTTCCTGCAGGGCTGGCGGCCGTCGATCATCCCGATCCTGTCGATCCCGGTGTCGCTGGTCGGCACGTTCGCGGCGATGGCCGTGCTCGGCTACTCGATCAACAACCTGACGCTGTTCGGCCTCGTGCTCGCGGTGGGGATCGTCGTCGACAACGCGATCGTCGTGGTCGAGAACGTCGAGCGGCACCTGGCGGCCGGCGCCGCGCCGCGCGATGCGACGCTGCTGACGATGAAGGAAGTCGGCGGCGCGCTGTTCGCGATCACGCTGGTGCTGTGCGCGGTGTTCGTGCCGACCTCGTTCATTCCGGGCATCTCCGGCCAGTTCTTCCGCCAGTTTGGCGTGACGATCGCCGTGTCGACCGCGATCTCGTTCTTCACGTCGGTCACGCTCGCGCCCGCGCTGTCCGCGACGATGCTGAAGGCGCACGACCCCGCGCACGATGCGCCGGCGTCGACGTCGCGCACGGCCGCGCTGCTCGCGCCGCTCACGCGCGCGGTGCAACGTTTCGCGGATGCATTCAACCGCGTGTTCCAGCGCGTGTCGGACGCCTACGGCGCGCTGGTCAGGAAGCTCGTGCGGATCATCCCCGCGATGAGCGTGCTGTACGTCGTGCTGATCGCGGCGACCGGCTATCTGCTGGTATCGAGCCCGAAGGGCTTCATTCCCGCGCAGGATCGCGGCTACCTGGTGGTGCTGGTGCGCACGCCCGACGGCGCGACGCTCGAACGCACGAGCGCGGTCGCGCGCAAGATCGAGGACATCGCGCTGTCGGTGCCGGGCGTCGCGCGCGTGCCGGTGTTCTCCGGCGTCAACGCGGCCACCGGCACGAATTCGGCGAACAGCGCCGGCCTGTTCCCGGTGTTCAAGCCCTGGCCCGAACGCAAGGCGCAGGGCCTCACCATCGACACGATCGCGGCCGAGCTGCGCAAGCGCCTCGCGGGCATCACCGAAGCGTCGATCGTCGTCGCGATGCCGCCGCCGGTGCAGGGCCTCGGCAGCACGGGCGGCTTCGCGATGCGGCTCGAAGACCGCAACGGCCTCGGCACGGCCGCGCTCGCAAAGGCGACGCAGGATCTCGTCGAAGCCGCGAACCGCACGCCCGGCATGGTCGGCGTCTATACGCCCTACTCGGCGACGAGTCCGCAGGTTCACGTCGAGCTCGATCGCGAGAAGGCGGAGATGCTCGGCGTGCCGAGCCAGGAGATCAACGATGCGGTCGAAACGTATTTCGGCTCGACCTACATCAACGACTTCAACATCGTCGGGCGCACCTATCGCGTCACCGCGCAGGCCGACCTGCCGTTCCGCGTGACGGCCTCCGACCTCGGGCGCCTGAAGGTGCGCAACCGCGACGGCGACATGGTGCCGATCGGCAGCGTCACGCGCATCGACGACACGCTCGGCGTCGATCGCGCACCGCGCTACAACCTGTATCCGGCCACCGAGATCAACGGCGATACCGCACCCGGCCTCGGTTCCGGTTTTGCGATCAAGACGATGGAGACGCTCGCGAAGCAGGTGCTGCCGCCGGGCATCTCGTTCGAATGGACCGACTTGTCGTACCAGCAGACCACGGCCGGCAACACGGGGCTGCTCGTGTTCCCGCTGTGCGTGCTGCTCGTCTATCTGGTGCTCGCCGCGCAGTACGGCAGCTGGAGCCTGCCGGTGTCGATCCTGCTGATCGTGCCGATGTGCCTGCTGGCCGCGTCGCTCGGCGTGCGCGCGCTCGGCCAGGACGTGAACATCCTCACGCAGATCGGCTTCATCGTGCTGGTCGGGCTCGCCGCGAAGAACGCGATCCTGATCGTCGAGGTCGCGCGGCAGCTCGAGGCCGACGGCACGGAGCTGGTCGACGCGGTGGTCGACGCGTGCGTGCAGCGGCTGCGCCCGATCGTGATGACGTCGCTCGCGTTCATTCTCGGCGTGCTGCCGCTCGTGATCTCCGAAGGCGCCGGCGCGGAAATGCGCCAAGCGGTCGGCGCAGCCGTGTTCTTCGGGATGATCGGCGTGACGTTCTTCGGGCTGCTGTTCACGCCCGTGTTCTATGTGCTGGTCCGCCGGCTCGCGACGCGCAAATCCGGCGTTGCGGCGGCGGCCGCGGAGGTGGTGCAATGAAATTCATCCGACTCGTGGCCGCGCTGTCCGCGGCGGCCGTCCTGACCGCGTGCACGAGCGCACCGGTCGCTACCGTCGCCCCGCCGCCGCTCGCCGCGACCTACGCGAACGCGGATCTCGTCGCCGCCGGCCCTGCCGCCGCGACCGACGCGTGGTGGCACGGCTTTCACGATCCGGTTCTCGACCGGCTGGTCGATCGCGCGCTCGCCAACAACCTCGACCTGAAGGCGGCGGTCGCGCGCATCGACGCGGCGCGCGCGGTACGGATCGGCGCCGCGTCGCAGTGGTTCCCGTCGCTCGATCTGAATGCGGGCGCCGGCCGTCGGCGGCTGTCCGCGTCGCAGGCGTTCCCGACCGATACGCCGACGACCGGCAATGCGTTCGACCTGAATGCGAGCGTCGCGTGGGAAATCGACATCTTCGGGCGCATCCGCCAGGGCGTGTCGGCCGCCGACGCCGACATCGCGTCCGCGCAGAACGACGCGGCGGCCGTGCGGATCGCGACGATCGACGAAACCGTGCGCACCTACGTGACGGTGCGGGGACTCGAGCAGCGGCTCGCGCTGGTCGAGGCGAACGCAGAGAGTCAGCGCGGCACCGAGGCATCGACGCGGCGCCTGTTCGACGCGGGCGTCGTGCCGATCGCCGACGTCGACCGTGCGGCCGCGCAGGCGGAAACCACGCTCGCCGAGTTGCCCGCGCTGCAGTTGCAGCGGCAGGCCGCGATTCACCGCTTGTCGATCATCACCGCGGCGACGCCGCAGGACGTCTATGCGCAACTCGATCCGCCCGCGCCGGGGCCGGTGTGGACGGCAGCGGCGCCGGGCATCGGCACGCCGGCCGACCTGCTGCGCCGCCGGCCCGACGTGCGCGCCGCCGAAGCGAGGGTCGTCGCCGCGTATGCGCGCATCGGCGTGGCCGAAGCCGATCTCAGGCCGCACCTGCAGCTGATCGGCGTGATCGGCGCGGCCGTCGACGGCTTCTCCGGCGCGACGCTCGCGCGTTCGCTCGCCTGGATGGCCGGCGCCGGCGCGAGCGCGCCGCTGTTCGACGGCGGACGGCGCCGCAGCATCGTCGCGTTGCGACGCGCGCAGGCCGATCAGGCCGTCGCCGCCTATCGCTCCGCCGTGCTCGGCGCGGTCAGCGACGTCGAAACGTCGCTGGCCGCGACCGCCCGCGATCACAGCCGGACCGAGCGCCTCGAACGCGCGGCGTCGAATGCGCGCGATGCCTATGCGCAGATCAACCGGTCGTGGCGCAGCGGCGAATCGGCGTTCATCGACACGCTGGAGGTGCAGCGCTCGCTGCTCGCGGCCGAGGATTCGCTCGCACAGGCGCGCACCGACGAGATGCTCGCGCAGGTCAGGCTGATGACCGCGCTCGGGCAGTAGGCGGGTTGGTGCGATGCGGCTGGTGCGGCGCATCGGTCGCGTTGGTCGCGTCGGTCGCCACGAAAAAAAGGGCGACGTGCCCGATATCGATCGAACACGTCGCCCTTCGCACGAGACGAGCGGCGGTTTGCGCGCCCCTTCAGTCAATATCGCCGCCTTCCTTCAGCTGTGCGCTCAAGTAGTCCAGAAAACTGACGATGCGCGACGACAGCGTCGCGTTGCGATAGTAGACCGCGTGAATCGGCTGGCGGAATTCGGTCGTGTCGTCGACCAGCACCTCGACGAGGCTGCCGTCGCGGCGATGGGTGCCCGTCATGTAGTCGGCGAGGCACACGATGCCCGCGCCGTTCAGCGCGAGCGTCAGCAGCGTCTCGCCGCTCGACGCCTGCAGCGCGGGATGGATCCGGTATACGTCGCCGTCCGCGGTGCGCAGCGGCCAGTGGTTCAGCGTTTCGGGCTGCACGAAGCCGAGCAGCGTGTGGTTCGCGAGATCGGCCACGCGCGTCGGCACGCCGGCCTTCTCCAGGTACGCGGGGCTCGCGAGAATGCGCAGCCGGCTGCTGCCGAGCTTGCGCGCATGCAGCGTCGAATCGCGCAGCTCGCCGATCCGGATCGCGACGTCGGTGCGCTGTTCGAGCAGGTCGATGATTTCGTCGCTGGTATGCAGTTCGGCCGCGATCGCCGGAAACGCTTCGCGAAAGCCCGGCATCATCGGCGCGATCACGTGCTGCATGAACGGCATCGCCGCGTTGATGCGCAACCGCCCGGCCGGCTTCTCGCGCTGGCTGGCGAGCTGTTCCTCGGCGAATTCGACCGACGCGATGATCTCGCGCGCGTATTCGAGGAACAGCGTGCCCTCTTCCGTCACTTCGAGCCGGCGCGTCGTGCGGCGGATCAGCGTCGTGTCGAGCTTTTCCTCGAGACGCCGCAGGATCCGGCTCATCACCGACGTCGGCTGGTGGAGCTTGTCCGCCGCCCCCGTCAACGAGCCGGTATCGGCGATGGTCACGAATGCGAGCATCTCGTCGAGGGTGGTCTTCATGGTCGGGAATCGGTGACGGTTTCAGAATCGTCACGATAGTGCCGCAGCGCCCGTTTGATAAGCGGGAGCCGGCGCGAATCATAGTTGATTTGGATTCAAGAATGCGCGGCTAATATTGTCCGACCGATGCGATCGCAGGCCGGGGGCCGCACGCGCCCGGGAGGGCGCGTGTTGCGTGTTGCGTGTTGCGTGCTGCGTGCTGCGTGCTGCGTGCTGCGTGCTGCGTGCTGCGTGCTGCGTGCTGCGTGCTGCGTGCTGCGTGCTGCGTGCTGCGTGCTGCGAAGCAATTCTGCGGCGTCAGGCCGCGATCGGCATGTCGTGGCGGATCCAGTCCTGCATCGCGCCGTGCCGCGGCGTCCAGCCGAGTTCCTGCCGCGCGCGCACGGCTTTCACGCGGCTGTTCGACGCCAGCGAGAAATGCGCGCGAGAGTGGCCGAGCACCTGCTCGGCCTCGGCGATGTCCCACTCGACGACCGACGGCAAACCGAGACGCGCGGCGAGCGCCGCGCCGATGTCCGCGAACGACGCTTCGCCGTTCTCCGCGAAATACAGCGCGCCGGGCGCCGCGTGCCGCATCGCGCGCACGTAGAGATCGGCGACGTCCTCGACATGCACGTTCGACCAGCGGTTCAACCCCTTGCCGATCACGCGGACCGCGCCGGCCTCGCGCGCGATCGCCGCGAGCAGCGGAAGCTGCGCGCTGTCGCGCCGGATGCCGAGCCCGTCGCCGTAGATCATGCTGTTGCAGATCACGGCCGAACGAATGCCGAGCATCGCCGCCGACATCACCAGCTGATCGATCGCGCGGCGCTCGGGCTTGGCCGGCGCGACGACCGGCGTCGCTTCGTCGAACACCGGTGCGTCGCCGTGCGCGCCTTGCGCGTCGTCGGCGATCACGCTGGTGCCGCTCGTATGCAGGAACGTCTTGCCCGAGCCGCTCAGCGCCGCGACGATCGTCTCGACCGATGCGCGGTGGTCGCTGCTCGCCGCGTTGATCACGCAGTCCGCGTCGCTCGCGAACGCATGCAGCAGCGCCGTGTCGTCGAGCGTGCCGACGACCGGCATGATGCCGGCCGCCGCGAGCGTCGCGGCCTTCTCGCCGTCGCGCGCCAGCCCGGTGACGACATGCCCTTCCGATACCAGCCGTGCGGCCACCGAGCCGCCGATGTAGCCGGCCGCGCCCGTCACGAATACCTTGATGCCCTTCATCCACCGCTCCGATGGCGAGGCCGCGAAACTGCCCGCGCCTCGCGGAAATAAGTCGGCCCGCGCGCACCGGTGTTCGGATGGGCGCGGGCCGACGATGCCGGCCGTGCTGCGCGTCGAACCTGCGCAACGCGGCCTGTAGCGTCAGTATCGATGCCGCGCGCGCGCGGCGAAAGAGGCGGATCATGAAAAGAGTTTTGATCCGGGCGGGAAGATCGGCGCCGGCGCCGCGTCAGTGCCGGATCCTCCAGGCTACGGCTTGCCGCCCAGCGACTCGACGATCCGGTACGCAGTCTTCACGCGATCCTCGATCGGGAAGCTGCGGTTCGCGAGCATCACGATCGCGAGCCGCTTCGCGGGCACGAACGCGACATAGGTACTGAAGCCGTTGGTCGACCCCGTCTTGTTGATCCACGCGTCCGGGCGCGGTGCGAGCGGCGGCTTGAGTTCGGTCGCGGGCGTCGCGTCGTGGAGCATCGGCGGCGCATTCCCCGCGAGCAGCGTCGGCAATGCGACCGGATACGGATACTGTTCCCAGATCAGGTCCTGCGTGAACGGCCCCGCGCGGAAATAGCCGGTGTGCGTGCGTTCGAGCGCACGCTGCAGCCGCGGCGCCGCTTCGACGAGCCCCATGTTCGCCTGCACGAAGCGCAACAGGTCGGCCGCCGTCGTCCTGACGCCGTACGCCGGCTGCCACAGCATGCCGCCCGTCATCCGGATCGGCTTGCCGTCCTGCGTATAACCCTGCGCATAGTCGGCCTGCCGCGCGGCGGGCACGTTGATGTAGGTGTGCGTCATCCCGAGCGCGGGAAACAGCCGCTGTTCCATCAGCCCCGCGAAGTCGCGATTCATCGCCTTCGCGGTGAGCTGCCCGAGCATCCCGATCGCGACGTTCGAATAGGTGCGGCGCGTGCCCGGCGCGTACGCGGGACGCCACGCGTCGAGATAGCGCATCAGGCCCGCGTCGTCGCGGATGCTGTCGGGCACCTGCAGCGGCATCCCGCCGGGCGTGTGCGTGCCAAGCTCGAGCAGCGTCACGCGGCCGAACGGCTTGCCCCGCAGCGCGGGCAGATACTTGTCGGCCGGATCCGTGAGCGACAGCTCGCCGCCCTCCTGCGCGTCGGATGCGAGCGTCGCGGTCAGCGTCTTGCTGACGGAGCCGATCTCGAACAGCGTGTCGCCGGTCACCGGCTGGCCGGTTTGCGTCGACATCACGCCGTAGTCGAACACATAAGGCTTGCCGTCGGCGACGATGCCGATCGCCATGCCGGGAATGGCGAACTGCTTCATCTGCGGTGCGACGTGGCGGGTTACGGTGTCGTGAATCTCGTCCTGCGTGGCGGCGGCCGCGCGGCCGGCCGTGGCGGCGGCGCATGCGGCGACGAACAGGGTCGCGGCGATGCGGATCGCGTTGAATCGCATGGGTGCGGTTCCTTCGATTTTCAGATCGTTGCATTAACAACGGATTCGGCCGCGCCGCGCGGACGCCGCGCCAGCCGTCCCGTCGAAGCAGGACTATCCGCTGCCGGCCGCCAGCCGACAATCGACGATATGTTGCGCGAGCCTAAAGAAAATCTTATGCGGCGCGTGAACCGGTCTCGCGCGTGTCAGTCCGGCAAGCGGTCGAGAAACGCCAGCATCGCGGCATTGAAGCGCGCCGGCCGCTGCAGCGGCGCGAAGTGGCTCACGCCCGGCAGGATCGTCAGCGTTGCGCCCGGAATCGTGCGCGCGAGATACGCTGCATGGTCGGGGCGGATGAACTCGTCGTGCTCGCCCTGCACGATCGCGACCGGCACGGCGATCGCCGCGAGGTCGGCCGCGCGGTAATCCGGTTGCGTGCGCATCATTTCGCTGACGGCGGCGACGAACGCGTCGAAACGGTCCGGCGTCGCGGACAGCCGCACGTAGTCCTTGCGGTGCCGCGCGAAGCAGCGGTCGATCAGCGGGCTCGGCACCATCTCCTTCGTGCCGCCCGGATCCATGTTGCACGCGAAGAAGAACACGCCCGCCGCACGCGCCGGCGCGCGGGCGGCCAGCACGAGCGACACGCACGCGCCGTCGCTCCAGCCGACGAAGCGTGCGCGCTCGATGCGCAGCGCATCGAGCACCGCCAGCACGTCGGAGGCCATGCGTTCGTAGGAATAGGGGCGATCGTCACGCGTGCTGCGGCCGTGGCCGCGGCTGTCGATCACGATCGCGCGGTAACCGGCCGCGAGCAGCGCCGGCACCTGGTTGCCCCAGTTGCCGCCGTGGCCGAGGCCGCCGTGCAGCAGCACGACGGGCGGGCCGTGGCCGAACGACGCGTGCCAGATGCGCGCGCCGTCGTGGTCCAGCCATCCTTCGGCGTCGGCCGCCGGCAGCGGCGTGCCGCCTTGCGCGTCGAAGCGGACGAGGTCGTCGTCGGCGAATTCAGCGTTCATCGTTCTGCCGTCCTTGCGAGGGAGACGAGCTTGCGATTGTAATGCGCGCGACAGCGTGCCGCGACGCGTCCACGCGCTGCGGTACGCGACGGCGCGGCGCCGCGCCTTCAGGCCTGCGTCGACACCAGCGCGCCGGACGTCGAGCCGCCCGACTTCTGGATCGCCTGCGCAAGCTGCGCGATCGCCGTCGACAACGCGGCGGAGATCGTGCTGGCTTCCGCGCCCAGCGTCTGCTGCTCGAGTGCCGCCGCCGGATCGTGCTTCGCGCGCTGCGCGGCCGCCGCCATCTGCTGCTGCAGTTGCGCAAGCTGTTTCTGCAGGCGCTCGATGAGTTGCTTCAACTGCTTGACCGCGGGATCCTCGGCCGAGGATCCCGACGCGCCCGGCGTCTGCCCTGCGCCGTCCGACTGCGCGGCACCGCCCGCCTGCGACGACGCGGCGGACGTCGCCGTCGACGCGGCACCGGTGCCGGACGGATCGGCGGTCGCGTTGCCAGCGGCTGGCGAGGTCTGCGCGGCGGAAGAAGGGTCGATCTGCATCGTGTCGGTCCGTAGTGAGTGTGCGACTCGGGTCGGTTGAACAGGGGAAACCTTGCAACCGGTTTACGGTATTCATCGGATGAAACTTGAGCCCCGCCTTTCCAACTGCCCTGAGATGCCCAGAGATGCCCGCGCCGTGCGCGTACCGCCGATCGTCGCGAAGGGGCCAGATTGGCCGGCCGTCGACGCTGGTAAAATCGCCGGCTGGCCTGCTGCCGCAGCACACCGGCTGCTTCCGGCAAGGCCTCGCGGGCTACCCCGCGTCGGTGCCCGCCCGGTCGGGCCCGATACGCGATGCCGTCCGGCGCCGTCGCAACGCGAGCCCCGCGCCCGCATCGACATGCGACGCGCCGACTTCGGCACGCTCCCCCTTCATCACGCATTTCGAGGAATTCACGATGGCCCGCATCGGCGCCTTCTGCCTGACCACGTGGCTCGCGGCCGCGATTCTCTATTTCGGCCAGCATTCGGTCGCGATGATTGCGCTCAGCGGCGTGGTCGTGTTCGGCGGATTCGACCTGTTGCGTCCGTAACGACGGCGGCGCGCGCGGCAGCGACAGACGCGCTTCGCCGCCGCACTGAAAAACGCCGACCGGCGGGCCGCGACGCAGGGTAAGATGCGGGTCGGAGTCGTCATTCTCGCGCAGCACGAACAGGGCACCGCCCACGCAGGCCGTCCGATCATGAAACAAGGCATTTTCGTCGCCACGCCCGCCTACGGCGGCATGTGTTACCTGCCCTACGTGAACGGGCTGCTGGAGCTCCAGCATGCGTGCCTGAGCACCGGCCTCGCGTTCGAATACTTCTACCTGAGCGGCACCGCATTGTTGCATCAGCAACGAAACGTCGCGGTCGAGCGCTTCCTGCACAGCGGCCTGTCGCACATGATGTTCATCGATGCGGACATCGGCTTTCGCGGCAGCGACGTGATCCGGATGTTCGAACAGCAGCACGACGTGATGCTCGGGCTGTATCCGTCCAAGAGCATCAACTGGGCGGCGGTCGCCGAGGCCGCGCGCTCGGATCCGTCGGCGCCGCCCGAGCGGCTCGCGTTGTTCAGCGCCGATTACAGCCAGACCGCGTATGCGGTGGACGGTGCACAGTCCCGGATCCAGCTCGATTCGGTTTCCGAAATCCACTCGGGCGGCGCCGGCCTGATGATGATCGCGCGCCCCGTGTTCGACACGATGGCGCAGACCTATCCCGAGACGCAGGTCCAGTTTCCGCCGAGCTATCGGAACCTGTCGCCGAATTCGACCTCCATGTACGAGCATTTCGAATTCCTGAGGGAACCCGACGGGCGCTCGCTGTCGGAAGATCTGTCGTTCTGCAAGAAATGGCGGATGTGCGGCGGCAAGCTGTATGCGTGTTCGTGGTTCCAGACCGTCCACGCGGGCGTTCATCTCTATGAGGGCAACCTGCCGGCGTTGCTCGGTCAATGAGCCGCGTGCGCGAACGGCTGGCGCTGCGCAACGCGTAGCGGCGCGAGCAGTTCGGCTAGCGGATGGCGGCTGACCGTCGCCGTCGTCGCAACTTCGGGCTGCGTGCGCAGCCCGGCATCCCGGACCGGCGCGACGCACGCGTCGGCCAGCCCGTCGAACGCTTCAACCCATCACCGCGGCAACGTCCGCAACGACGACGGCCCGCCCGTGAGCGCGATGCGCTTGCCCGTATCGCGCAGCTTGCCGCCCTCCACCGCATACAGCGCGAGCTGCCGCTCGACGTTGAACTGCACGATCACGTGCCGGCTGTCGGCGGTAAACACGATGCCCTGCGCGGCTTCGCCGCCCGGCACTTCACTCGTCTGCACCGCACGGCCGTTGCGGATCTCGAACAGCACCACCTTGCCGAGCTTGTGGCGACCCGGGTTGTCGGGCGTCAGGTTCGAGCCGTCCATCGCCTGCACGGCGATCCACTTTCCGTCCGGCGAGATCGCGACGCCTTCCGGCAGCGACGGCACCGTCAGGTACTGGACCGTGCGGAACGGCGTGCGCGACACGTCGATCAGCGCGACCGAATCGGCATCGCCCGCGAGCGTGCCCGTATAGCCCGGCAGCCCCGCGAGCCCGACGTTGCTGACGACGGCCCAGCGATTGTCGCTCGACACGTCGATCGTGTAGGGCGCGACGCCCGTGCTCAGCCGCGTGCCGCTGTCGGTCACCTTGCCGTCGTCGACGTTCAGCACCGCGATGCCCTGCTCGTCGCGCAGCGACACGAGCGCATGCTTGCCGTCGTGCGTGAAACTGATCCCGGCGAGCCGCTTCTTGCCGATCTTCAGGTTGCCGTCGAGCGTCACCTGCGTTCCGTCGATCCGCAGGATCGACACGCTGCCGTCGACGTTCGCCGCCAGCGCGAGCCGGCCCGACCGATCGATCGCGATCCCCTGCGGGTGCGTGCCGAGTTCGATGCGCGTGATCGCCGGCGGCGACGCAGCGAGGTTCACGACCTGCACAAACGTATCGAACACGAGTTGCCTCGCCCCCTGGTCGTAGCGCGTCGGCGCGCCGACCAGCGCGAGCTTCGCGTCGGGTGCGATCGCGACGGCCTGCGGCGGGCCCTGGATGCCGTTCTCGACGTCGACCTGCAGCGCGACCTTCGGCGGAAACACGCTCGCGTCGAGCAGCGTCAGCGTGTCGGCGGGCGGCGACGCGAGATAGGTGTCGCGCCCTTCGACGCGCTGATACTTGCCGTCGTTGCCGGACACGATCCAGTCGGCCGCGTGCGCGGTGACGGCGGTGACGGCGGTGGTAGCGAGCGTCAGCGCGGCGAGCAGGCGGGCGCGACGAAGGCGAAAGCGATTCGAATGCATGGCGGTCGGTTCTCCGGATCGGTTGCGGACGCAAGGACTGGCACGACCCTGCTGCTCGACGGGTCGATGCCACCGCATGATGCACGAAAGCGCGCGAAACCGGCGTCTCGCGCCCGCCGCTCAGGTCGTGCGCACGTCCGCGCTGTCCCACCGATCGACGTCGTCGAGCGGATACACGGGTCGCGCGAGCCGCTCGTAGCGAAACAGCCCGTAGTCCGAACCGGTCACGCCGCGGCTGTCGCACTCGACGAGCGCGGCCGCGATCGGCACGAACACCGGGCGGCAGTACATCCGCGACTTCAGCAGCAGGAATCGCGCGCGGCGCGGATCGATGCCGACGCTCTCGAACACGCCGAGATCCCACGGCTCCTGCGTGCGCTCGGTGACGACCAGCGTCGCGTCGCCGATATCGAGCACCGCCGCGCGGCCCATGTATGCGCGCTGGCCCGTATACGTCGGCCCGGTAATCACGTATTCGCCGTCGGTGATCGCGCGCACGATGCCCGTCGCCCGAAACGGCGCGCGCCGCGCGCCGGCGTGCGACGGCATCCGGTTGCCGACCGGCACGGTCACGGTCGCGCCGACGCCCGCGCCGATCAGCGCCGCGACTGCATCCGGGTCGCACAGCGGCCCGCTGACGATCCCGTCGAGCCCTTGCGCGAGCGCTTCCTCCAGCAGGTCCATCGTGTCGCACGGGCCGCCCGACATGCAGTTGTCGCCGTGATCGAGCATCAGCACCGGACGGTCCGCACCGCGCGCCAGCGCCGCGGCCTGCGCGACCGATTCCGCGAGCGGCGCGCTGCGGTAGACGAATTCGTCGCGTGCGTCCCAGATCTGCCGGGCGATGCGCTCGGCCACCGCGTCGGCCGCCGCGCGGTCGCCGTCGGCGACCACGACGATGCTGATGCACGGCGCGGGAATGTCCGCGAGCGAGAAGCCGGGCAGCACCGATACTGCCAGCATCCCGTCGGCTTCGGCCGCGCGCGCGGCCTCCACCGCGCGCCGCATCGCGCCTTCGGCGCTCGCGCTGCGCAGCGTCGACGTCATCAGCGGCGGCTGCCGCCACGCGAGCACGGGCCGTGCGCGGCCGTGCAGCCGGTCGAGCAGCACACGCGCCGCGTGCTCGCCCGTCTCGTACATGTCGACGTGCGGATAGGTCTTGAAGCTGACGATCACGTCCGCATGGTCGATCATCTTCTGCGTGACGTTCGCGTGCAGGTCGAGCGCGACCGCGATCGGCGCATCGGGCAGCGCGGCGCGCACGCGCGCGAGCAGGTCGCCCTCGCCGTCCGCGCTCTGCTCGGCGACCATCGCGCCGTGCAGGTCGAGCATCACCGCGTCGCAGCCGGGCGCGGCCGCGACGATCGCGTCGCAGATCGCCGCATACGCGTCGGCGGCAACCGGCCCACTCGGGTTCGCGGCCGCCGACACCGGCGTGACGATCTCCGCGCCTGCGCGAGCCGCCGCATCGATGAACGCGGCCATCGCGGTGCGCATCCCGCGATTCGCGCGATACGCGTCGTCACCCCAGTCGGGGCCGTTGCGGCCGAACGCGGCGAGCGGCGTCGGCACCGGCGAGAACGTATTGGTTTCGTGGTTCATCCGGGCGATCAGGATCTTCATCGCGTGGCGCCCTCCGCCACGCCCGCCGCGCCGAGCATCGCATGCAGCAGCACGTTGCAGCCCGCTTCGAGGTGGGCGGGATCGGCGTCCTCGATTTCGTTGTGGCTGATCCCGTCCTTGCACGGCACGAAGATCATCGCGGTGGGCGCGACGCGTGCGAGATACACCGCGTCGTGACCCGCGCCGCTGATCACGTTCATCGACGACAGCCCGAGCGCACTTGCGCCCGCGCGCACCCGCTCGACGAGTGCCGCGTCGAACGGCTGGGGAGCGAAATACACGACCTGCTCGACGTCGATCCGCATGTCGGCCACCGCACCCAGATCGGCGCAGGCCGTGCGCAGTTCCGCATCCATCGCCGCCAGCGTCGCATCGTCGGCCGCGCGCAAGTCGACGGTCAGCGTCACGCGGCCCGGAATCACGTTGCGCGAATTCGGATGGACGTCGACCCAGCCGACCGTGCCGCGCCCGTGCGGCGGGTGCGCACGCGCGATGCCGTTCACCGCGCGCACGAGATCGGCCGCGACCAGCAGCGCGTCGCGCCGCAGTTCCATCGGCGTGGGTCCCGCATGCGCCTCCATCCCGTGTACCGTCACGTCGTACCAGCGCTGCCCGAGCGCGCCCTCGACCACGCCGATCGTCGTGTCGTGCGCCTCCAGCACCGGCCCCTGCTCGATATGCGCTTCGAAATACGCGCCGACCGGATGCGCACCGTTCGCGTCGCCCGCATAGCCGATCGCGGCCAGCGCATCGCCCACCGATGTGCCGTCGCGATCGCGTTGCGCGAGCGCGTGGTCGAGCGTGAACGCACTCGCGAACACGCCGGAGCCCATCATCACGGGCACGAAGCGCGAGCCTTCCTCGTTGGTCCACACGGCGACCTCGAGCGGCGCACGCGTGCGCACGCCCGCGTCGTCGAGCGTGCGCAGCACTTCGAGGCCGGCGAGCACGCCGTAGTTGCCGTCGAACTTGCCGCCGGTCGGCTGCGTGTCGATATGGCTGCCCGTCGTCACGGGCGGCAGGTCGTCGCGTTCGCCCGCACGTCGCGCGAAGATGTTGCCGATCGCATCGATGCGTACCGTGCAGCCGATTTCCTTCGCCCACGCGACGAACAGGTCGCGCGCCTCGCGATCGAGTTCGGTGAGCGCGAGGCGGCACACGCCTCCCTTGTCGGTCGCGCCGATTCGCGCGAGACGCATCAGGCTGTCCCACAGCCGCGCGCCGTCGACGCGCAGGCCGGACGCCGTGGCGCCCTGTGTCGAATCCAGAACTTGCATCGGTGGAATTCCTCGCAATGAACGGGCCCGGCGCTTACGCGACGCCGACACCCAGGTAACGGTCCTTCACCTCGTGATCGGCCGCGAACGCCGCGTTGCTGCCTTCGTAGACGATCACGCCCTGTTCGATCACGAAGTGGCGGTCCGCAAGCTGCGTGCACACTTCGAGGTTCTGTTCGACGAGCAGGATCGCGACGCCGGCCGCCTTGATCTGCTTCAGCTGCGCGACGATCTCCTCGACGATCACCGGTGCGAGCCCTTCGACCGGCTCGTCGAGCATCAAGAGCCGCGGGTGGTTCATCAGCGCGCGGCCGATCGCGAGCATCTGCTGCTCGCCGCCCGACAACTGCGCGCCGCCGTTGCGGCGGCGCTCCTTCAGGCGCGGGAAGATCCGGTAGATATCGTCGAGCTGCCACGGCGAATCGCGGCGTGCGCCGAGCCGCAGGTTTTCCTCGACCGACAGCAGCCGGAAGATGCCGCGATGCTCGGGCACGAAGCACAGACCGCACGCGGCAATCCGGTGCGCGGGCTGCCCGGACACCGGCCGGCCGGCGAACGTCACCGTCCCGCCGGTCGGCGCAACGACACCCGCGATCGCCTTGAGCGTGGTCGATTTGCCCGCGCCGTTGCGGCCGAGCAGCGTCACCGTCTCGCCTTCGTTCACGTTCAGCGAAATGCCCTGCAGCACGTGGCTCTTGCCGTAGCAGGCGTGAACCTCCTTCACGTCGAGCATCATGCGCGGCCTCCGGTGATCATGTTGCCGAGATACGCGCTGCGTACGCGCGCGTCGCCGCGAATCGCATCGGGCTTGCCTTCGACCAGCACGCGCCCCTGCTGCATCACCGTGATCGTGTCCGAGATGTCCATCACGATTCCCATGTTGTGTTCGATCAGCACGACCGTGTAGTCGTCGCGCAGGCCGCGGATCAGCGCCTTCATGTCGTCGAGGTCGTCGATGCCCATGCCCGACGTCGGCTCGTCGAGGAAGATCGCGCGCGGCCGCGCCGCAAGCGCCATCCCGACCTCGAGCCGGCGCTGCTGGCCGTGCGACAGCACGCCCGCCGCCGTGTCGGCGAAGCGCTGCAGGCCGAGCCGCTCGAGCACCTCGTCGACGACGCCGTCATGCGCGAGTGCGCCGCGCGGCGGTGTCCACGGATTCAGCGCGCGCCGCGATTCGACGCCCTGCGCGGCGACGCGCAGGTTCTCGCGCACGCTCAGGTTCGGAAACAGGCTCGTCACCTGGAACGAACGTGCGATGCCGCGCCGCACGCGCTTGTGATCGGGTTCGCGCGACACGTCGTGACCATCGAACAGGATCGAGCCCGACGTGATCGGCAGTGTGCCGGTCAGCGTATGGAACAGCGTCGTCTTGCCGGCACCGTTCGGGCCGATCACCGAATGCACGGTGCGCGGCATGATCCGCAGATCGACGCCGCCCAGCGCCGTGAACTTGCCGTAGCGCTTGACGATGCCGCGCGCTTCGAGAATCGCTTCGCTCATTGCCGCTCCCTGGCCGTAGCCTCAGTGCGATCGGCGCGCCGCAGCGATGCCGCGACGCGTTCGCCGAGTCCCCACAACCCGCGCTGCATGAACAGGCTGACCGCGATCAGCACGAGGCCGAGCAACAGCAGCCAGCGCGGCCACAGCGTCGACAGCCAATCCGCGAACAGCACGTAGAATGCCGCGCCGAGCACCGACGCGAACAGGTTGCCCGTGCCGCCGATCACCGTCATCACGAGGATCATCTCGCTCGTGTGATAGTCGATGTTCGACAGCGGCGCGATGCCCGTCATCAGCGCGTGCAGCGCCCCCGCGAGGCCCGTGACCGCGCCCGAGATCACGAACGCCGCGAGCTTGAAGCGCTGCACGTCGTAGCCGGCCGCCGCCGCGCGTGCCTCGTTGTCGCGAATCGCGAGCAGCGTCCGGCCGAACACCGAGCGCGATACGCGCAGCAGCAGCCAGAACACCGCGACGAACAGCACCGCGACGAAGCCGTAGTAGCGCCACGGCGAATCGAGCGAGACGAGCGGATGCCCGAATGCGGCGAGCGCGGGGCGCGGGATGTCGAGCAGCCCGTTGTCGCCACCCGTCACATCCGGCGTCGTATACGCGAGGAAGTAGAACAACTGCCCGAACGCGAGCGTCAGCATCACGAAGTAAGTGCCGCGCTGCCGGATCGAGAACCAGCCGACGAGCGCGGCCGCGGCGGCACCGAGCACGGCGGCCGCGACGAGCGCAGCCGTCATCGACCGGATGCCGTGCGTCAGGACCAGCCCCGCCGCGTAACTGCCGAGCCCGAAGAAGATGCCCTGCCCGAACGACAGCAGCCCCGTATAGCCGAGCAGCAGATTGCAACCGAGCGCGGCGAGCGCGAACACCAGCACTTCGGTCGCGAGCGAGCCCGAGCTCAGCGCCAGCGGCAGCACGCACGCGACGGCCACCGCGAGCCAGCCCTCCGGCCGCCGCAGCGCGCCGTGCCACGGCCGCGCGCGCGGCGAGGCTGCCGCCGCAGGCGGCAGCGGTTTCGACGATTCGATCATGCAGCCCTCCCCAGCAATCCGTTCGGACGCAGCAGCAGCACGGCCGCCATCGCGACGTAGATCATCAAGCGCGCGCCTTCCGGCCACAGCGTGCTCATCAGGCTCTGCACGATGCCGACCAGCAGCCCGCCGACGAGCGCCCCGAGAAAATTCCCCATCCCGCCGACGACGACCACCACGAACGCGACGCCGAGCGCCTCGATGCCCATGAACGGATCGACGCCGCGGATCGGTGCCGCGAGCACGCCGGCGAGCGCGGCGGTGGCCGCGCCGAGCGCGAACACGAGGCTGAACACGCGCGTCACGTTGATACCGAGCAGCGACACCATCTCCGTCGATTCGCTGCCCGCGCGCACCGTACTACCGAGCCGCGTGCCTTCGAGCACCCACCACAGCAGTCCGGCAAGCAAGGCCGTGAACGCGATCACGAACAGCCGGTATTTCGGGTAGACGAAGCCGCCCCAGATCACGACACCGTTCAGCGCGTCGGGCGGCGGCACGTTGTCGCCGAGCGGGCCCCACGCGAGGATCGCGCACTCCTGCAGCACGAGCGCGAGCCCGACGGTCGCGAGGATGTGGAATTCATGCTGTTGCGCATACACGTGACGCAGCACGAGCTTCTCGACGATCCACGCGAACGCGCCGACGACGAGCGGCACGACCGCGAGCGCAACCCAGAAGTTGGCCGACCATTGCAGCGCCTGGTAGCACAGGTACGCACCGAGCAGATAGAACGCGCCGTGAGCGAAGTTCACGAAGCGCAGCAGGCCGAACACGATCGACAGGCCGACGGCGAGCAGGAAATACAGCATGCCCACACCGATGCCGTTGACGATCTGCAGCAGATAGACGTTCATGGCTTCCGTACCGGAAAGGAGTGAAACGGACGTCCGCGGCGCGCGACGGCCGCGAACGCGCGCATCGCGTTACGCGAGCTTGCACCCCGTCTTGTCGACGGACAGGAACGATTGGCCCGAGCTGACGATATCCGCGTAGTCGTCCGCGCTCTTCATCCGGCTCTTCGGCTTGCCCTTCAGCAGGTAGTAGTTCTTCAGCACCTGGTGGTCGCCCTTGCGGATTTCCTCCGGGCCCGTGAGACCGTCGTACTTCATGCCTTCCATCGCCGCGACGACCTTCTTCGGATCGGCGCTGCCGGCCTTCACCATCGCGTCGAGCAGGATCTTCGAGCAGATGTACGAACCGGCGAGGCTGTAGTTCGGGTTCGCCTTGAACGCGGCGTTCGCCCGCTTCACGAAGTCGCGATTCAGCGGCGAATCGATGCCGTGCCAGTACTGCGCGCCGAAATACACGCCGTCGCAGATGTCGGGGCCGAGCGCCTCGAACTGCTCGAGGCCCGACGCCCACGCAAGCAGGATCGTGCAGTTGCGCTTCATCCCGAAGCTGACGGCCTGGCGCAGCGTGTCCGACGATTGCGAGCCGAAGTTCAGGATCAGCAGCACGTCCGGTTGCGCGGCCGCCGCGTTCGTCAGGTAGCCGCTGAACTCCTTCTCGGCGAGCGAGTGGTAGCTGTTGCCGACATGCTCGATGCCTTTCTCCTTGAAGATCGCCTTCGCGGCGGACAGCAGGCCCTCGCCGAACACGTATTGCGGCGTGATCGTGTACCAGCGCTTCGCTTTCGGCAGCATCTGGAGCAACGGCCGCACCGTCTGCTCGATCGCGCCGAAGGTCGGCACCGACCAGCGGAACGTCGCATCGTTGCAGTCCTTGCCGGTCAGTTCGTCCGCGCCCGCCGTCGTGATGAACACGCCGCCCGCCTTCTGGACTTCCTTGCCCATCGCCAGCGATTCGGACGACAGGATGCCGCCCGCGAAAAAGCGGGCCCCCTTCTGCTGCGCGATCTCCTGCACGCGCCGCACGGCGGTCGCCGGCTTGCCCTCGGTGTCGAGTGCCGTATACGCGAGCGGCGCACCGAGCACCTTGCCGTATTGCCTGACGGCGAGCTGCATGCCGAGATCGGCGTACTTGCCATTGGCGGCGAACGGCCCCGACATCGGCACCGGGCAGGCAAGCTGGATGGTCGAACCCTGCGCGAATGCGGCACGGGACGACATGCTGCCGAGCGCACCCGGCACGGCCGACAGCGCGGCCAGTTTCAACAGTTCTCGGCGATTCAAGTTGACGCTCCTGATAAAGGGGGACACACGATGCGACCGACTGCCAAACCCAAACCGTATCCACGCCCTGCAGGATGCGCGTTGCCGGTTGATCCTATTTATCATGATAAATAGAATGAACCTGATGCTAGAGTTGATCAAAATTGGTGTCAATCAGGCAAAATTCCGTACCCCGCGCCCGAACGGATCGTCGACGACGATGTGGCGCGCAGTCAGACAAAGGAGTCTTGAAGATGGTCATGGACCGAGCCAGGGCGGGCCTCGCGGTCGAAATCAAGCAGCCGAAGCGGGCGGATCTCGTCGCCGAGGAGATCAAGCGGCTGATCACCGAGAAGGATCTGAAACCGGGCGACCGCCTGCCGCGCGAGGCGGAACTGCAGCAGCTGTACGCGGTGAGCAAGAGCACGATCCGCGAGGCGCTGAAGTCGCTCGAGGTGCAGGGGCTCATCAAGGTCACGACGGGGCCGTCGGGCGGCGGGATGGTCGTCGAGGTGCCGCTCGACCGCACGCTGCAACTTCTGCAGAACTACCTGTTCTTCAAGGACGTGACGATCGACGACATCTACACGGTGCGCAAGCTCCTCGAACCCGAGCTGGCGGCGGGCGCCGTGCCGCACCTGACCGAGCGCGACTTCGCGGCGCTGGAGGCGAACATCGCGTGCTGCGACGGCGCGTCGGGCGTGCACGACCGCGGCCACATGCTGCGCCAGCGGCAGGAGGACACGACGTTCCACGACATCCTCGCGGCCGCGAACCCGAACCCCTTCCTGCGCTTCAGCTGCGAGCTGATCAACGAGATGATCCGGCAGCTGATCGAGTTCAGGAACGATACGCCGCTCGCGGAGCACAAGCGCTTCGGCGAAGCGAACGTGTCGATCCACAAGGAGATCCTGCTGGCCGCGCGAGCGCGCGATGCCGAGCGCGTACGTGCGCTGATGGTCGAGCACATGACCGAGGCGCCCAAGCACGTGAAACGGATGAAAGGGAAGCTGCGCGGGCGCTTGATCCTCGACTCCGAAATCCGCAGGCGGGCCGCCGCGCCCGTTTCGGGCGCCGACGCGGCCGCAGCGGATGGCGAGGACAACTGACTGTCGGCACACGCGAAGCCGGCTCGCGGCAAAAGCCGACCGTCCGGCGGCGGTCGGCCAGCGCCGCTCACGCGTACCCCGTCGCGCCTTTCGTCTCCAGATATTCGACGAGGCCGAACTCCGCATACTCGCGTCCGTTGCCCGAACGCTTGTAGCCGCCGAACGGCGCGGCCGGGTTCCACGCCGGATAGTTGATGTGCACGTTGCCCACGCGCAAGCGCGCCGCGATGCGGCGGGCACGCTCGAGATCCTTCGTCTGCACGTAAGCCGCGAGCCCGTAGACCGAATCGTTCGCGAGCGCCACGGCTTCATCCTCGGTCCGGTAGGTCAGGATCGACAGCACCGGCCCGAAGATCTCCTCGCGCGCGATCGTCATGTCCGGCGTGACGTTCGAGAACACCGTCGGCTTCACGTAGAAGCCGTCGCGGAGCCCGTCCGGACGGCCGGGCCCGCCCGCGACGAGCGTCGCGCCCTCGTCGATGCCGCGCCGGATCAGCTGCTGGATGCGGTCGAACTGCGTGCGGCTGACGACCGGCCCGATGCCCGTTTCCGGCGAACGCGGATCGCCGACGACGGTGCGCGCAGCCTCATCGCGCGCCGCCGCCTCGGCCGCGGCCAGCTGATCGACGTGTACGAACATCCGCGTCGGCGCGTTGCACGACTGCCCGCTGTTGCTGAAGCAGCTGCGCGCGCCGCGCGTGACGGCATCCTCGATGTCGGCATCGGGCAGGATCAGGTTCGGACTCTTGCTGCCGAGTTCCTGGTGCACGCGCTTCACGGTATCGGCCGCGGCCTTCGCGACTTCGACACCGGCACGCGTCGAGCCGGTAAACGACACCATGTCGACGTCCGGATGCCGCGACAGCGCATCGCCGACCTCATGCCCGTAGCCGTGCACGAGGTTGAACACGCCCGGCGGCACGCCGGCTTCGTGCAGGATCTCCGCGAACAGGATCGCGCTGAACGGCGCGATCTCGCTCGGCTTGAGCACCATCGTGCAGCCCGCCGCGAGCGCCGGCGCGACCTTGCAGACGATCTGGTTGATCGGCCAGTTCCACGGCGTGATCAGCGCGCACACACCGATCGGCTCGTGCGACACCAGCAGCGCATCAGTCTGCGTGCTGAACCGGAACGACTGCAGCGCGCGGATCGTCTGTTCGAGATGCGCGGTGCCGACCGCGGCCTGCATCGCGCGCGCGAACGCGATCGGCGCGCCCATCTCCTGGCTGATCGTGCGCGCGACTTCGTCGTAGCGGCGCCGGTAGATCTCGAGCACGCGCTGCAGCAGCGCGACGCGCGCGTCGACCGTCCAGCGCGAATACGCGTCGAATGCCCGCTTCGCCGCGCCGACCGCGCGGTCGACGTCGGCCGGCCCGCCGATCGCGAGCCGCGCATACGGCTTCGCGGTGGCCGGATCGATCACGTCGATCGCGCGCGCATCGGCCGGATCGCACCACTGTCCGGCGATATAGCTCTGTTGTGAGGTTCGCATCGAAGGCTCCTGGAATGACGAACGGTGCTGCCGCGCTCAGCGCGTCGCACGCGCGTAAGTGTCGGAGAGAATGTCGCGGATCTTCGCGACGAACCACACGATCTCGTCGCGCGACATCACGAGCGGCGGCGAGAACTGCACGATCGGCGTGCCTTCGTGGTCGACGCCCGCGCGGCACAACAGCCCGGCTTCGAAGATCGCGGGCGCGAGCAGCGTCGACACGAACGTCTGCGCGCTGATGCCGGCCGCCCAGCGGCGCGCGGCCTTGTCGGTCACGAGTTCGAGCGAGTAGTGGTAGCCGTCGCCGCGCACGTCGCCGACACACGGCAGCTCGAGCAGGCCGTCGAGCGTCTCGCGGAACACCGCCTCGTTGGCGCGGACGTTCGCGAGCACGCCTTCGCGCTCCATGATCGCCAGGTTCGCGAGCGCTGCCGTGCACGCGACCGGATGGCCGCCGTAGGTCGCGCCGTGCAGGAACATCTGCTGCGGGCCGGCGAGCACGGTGTCGACCACCGTGTCGCTCGCGATCACGCCGCCGAGCGGCACGTAGCCCGACGCGATCCCCTTCGCGAACGTGATGAGGTCCGGCTTCAGCCCGTAACGCGTCGACCCGAAATATTCGCCGAGCCGGCCGAACCCGCAGATCACTTCGTCGGCCACGAGCAGCACGCCGTGCCGGTCGCACAGCGCGCGCAGCCCCTGCGCATAACCGGCCGGCGGCGTCAGGCTGCCGCCCGCGTTCTGCAGCGGCTCGACGACGAGCGCGGCGACGGTGTCCGGCCCTTCCTGGACGATCAGCGCTTCGATCTCGTCGAGCAGATGGCGCGTGAACTGCGCCTCCGTCTCGCCTTCCGGCCGCCCGTAGCGCTTCGTATTGCTCACGTGCCGCACGCCCGCCATCAGCGGCTCGAAATGCTTGCGGAAGTTGGTCATCCCGTTCAGCGCGAGCGCGCCGAACGACGTGCCGTGATACGCGACGCGCCGCGCGATGAACTTGCGCCGCTGCGGCTCGCCGCGCGCCTGGTGATACTGGCGCACCAGCTTGATCGCCGATTCGTTCGACTCCGAGCCGCTCGACGTGAAGAACACGCGGTTCAGGCCGTCCGGCGCGAGCGCCGCGAGCTTGTGCGCGAGGCGGATCGCCGGTTCGTGGCCGTAGCCCCAGTTGGTCGCGAACGGCAGCCGCACCATCTGCTCGCGGATCGCGTCGCCGATCTCCGCGCCGTGGCTGTAGCCGACCTGCACGCAGTACAGCCCGGCGAGCCCGTCGAAGTAGCGCTTGCCGTTGCGATCGACGAGCCAGCAGCCTTCGCCGCGGTCGAACACCGTCAGCGCGTGGTCGCGATACGCATCGGCGTGCGTGAAGTGCATCAGCAGATGGCGCTTGCCGAGCGCCTGCAGGTCCGCATCGAGATTGACGTCAATACCGTTCATGGGTCATTCCTCCTTCAGGGATTCGAGACCGGCGGCCCGCAGCCGGAAGCCGCCGGCCGGTCATTCAGTTCATCGACAGCGTCGGCGCCGGGCGCGTGAAGCCGCGCGTGAGCCACAGCAGCTGGCACAGCCCGATCGCGAGCCAGCCGATGCCGACGTAGAAGGTCTGGCGCGACAGGCCCGACCACAACCAGACGTTCATCGCGAAGCCGAGCGCCGGCACCGCGCCGAACCTGATCCAGCCCGCGAAGCGGCGATGTTCCGGGCGACCGAGATAGCTGCGCATCACGCACAGGTTCACGACTGCGAACGCGACGAGCGCGCCGAAGCTGATCATCGTCGACGCGAGATCGAGCGAGATGAACAGCGCGGACAGCGACACGACGCCGACCGCGAGCGTCGCGCGCACCGGCGTGCGCAACCGTGCATGCAGGTGGCCGAACACGCGCTCGGGCAGCACCCGGTCGCGGCCCATCGCGAACAGCACGCGCGTGACACTCGCCTGGCCGGCCATCGCGCTCGCGAAACAGCCGGCCACGTAGACCGCGACGAACAGCGCCGACAGCGTGCCGCCGCCGATGCGCCGCATCAGTTCGAGGCTGGCCGAATCGAGATCCTTGAACGCATGCCAGTCGGGGAACACCACCTGTCCCGCATACGCGATCAGCATGAACAGCAGGCCGCTTGCGAGCGTGCAGAGCAGGATCGCGCGCGGCACCGTGCGGCGCGGCTCGCGCGTTTCCTCCGACAGCGTCGACACCGCATCGAAGCCGAGGAACGACAGGCACAGGATCGCGGACCCGGCGAAGATCGCCCGTGCGTCGTCCGACGACGGCAGCGCGAGCGTCGGCGCCAGCCCCTCGCCGCTCGCGACATGCGCGGCCGCCGCGACGAAGACCGCGATGAACACGAGCTGGCTCGCGATCAGGATCAGGTTCACGCGGTTGACGAGCCGGATGCCGACGATGTTCAGCCCGGTGACCAGCGCGATGCTCGCGACGATCCACACGCTGGCCGGCACGGCCGGGAACAGCTGTTTCATGTAGATGCCGATCGCGAGATAGCTGATCATCGGGATGAACAGGTAGTCCATCAGCAGCGCCCAGCCGACCATGAAACCGGCCGAGGTGCCGAAGTTGCGGCTCGCGAACGTATAGGCGGAACCGGCGCTCGGCATCAGCCGCGCCATGTGGCCGTAGCTGCGCGCGGTCAGCAGCATCGCGACCAACGTGACCGCATACGCGATCGTCAGGTGTCCGTTGGTTTCGCGCGTGACGATCCCGTAGGTCGTGAACACCGTCATCGGCAGCATGTATGCGAGGCCGAAGATCACCAGCGTGAACAGCCCGAGCGAATGCGCGGCGCGTGGCCCTGCGTCGGCGTGCCCGTCCGTGCGTGCCCGCACGTCGTCTGTCGCGGCGCTGGGCGTGCGCTGCTCCGGCCTGGTGTCTTTCATGCTGTCCTCACGTGGCGTGGTCCATGACATCAACACTCGTCTCGTCGGCAATGCAGGCAGTGCAGGCATTGCGCGATCCGGAAACGAGTGTGGTGCGCCAAAAAATCGACGACGAATGAGAAAAGCGGACGTAATCGGGGGATATTTCCGGACGCGTGGCGGGCGGCCGCCCCCCCCGCTGATGCGGGCCCTCTGGCGTTTCGCGGACATTCCGGCTATGTTCTACGCGAACCCGTTGCCGCCCTTCGCCATGGACAGCAAGTCCCATCGACCCCAAAGCCGCGCCGAACGCAGCCTGCGTTCAGCGCTCGGCCTCGCGCGTCCGGCCGGACGCCAGGAAGACATTCCCGCCACCGTGCACGCGATCGCGGTCGCGCTCGACGAATGCCGCGTCCGGCACATTGACGGCGCCGCGCTGCTCGAGGGCACCGGCCTCGGCGCGGCCGAAGTCGCGTCGCCGAACCTGCACGTGAATCGCGGCCAGGAGCAGCGTTGCTTCCGCAACCTGCTGCGCTGCAGCGGCGTACCGTCGATCGGCCTGTCGATCGGCGCGCGGCTCCATGTGTCGACGCTCGGCCTCGCCGGTTACGCGATGCTGATCAGCGGCTCCGTGATGCAGGCGTTCCGGTGCATGAGCCAGTTTCCGCTGTTCATGGGGCTGTATTTCGACGTGCGCGTGCACGCGCACGCGGACGGGATGAGCGTGACGATCGGCCGCTACAACGGCGAACCCGACCTCGAGGTGTTCCAGACCGACATGTGCCTGTCGAGCCTGCGCCTGATCGTGTCCGATCTGGTCGGCAAGCCGGTATGGCCCGCGCAGCTGCATCTCGCCCGCCGCACGCCGCGCAACGGCGCGGACTACGCGCGCCACTTCGACTGCCCGGTCACGTTCAATGCGGGCGAGAACCGGCTCGTGTTCACGAGCGTGAACGGCACGGAAGCCCCGCGGCTCGCGAACGAAGTCAGCTTCAATGCGCTGCACGGGCAATGCGAAGCGCTCGAACGGCAGTGGGCCGCGTCGGTCGGCACGCGTTTCGCCGATCGCGCGAAGGAGTTGATGGCGCGCGACCTCGCGCGCTTCAAGTCGATGACGTCGCTCGCGAACGCGCTGCACCTGACCGAGCGCACCTTGCGACGCCGGCTCGACAAGGACGGCATCACGTTTCAGTCGCTGCTCGACGACGTGCGTCGTCAGGAGGCGGTGCGGCTGCTCGACGAGCCCGCGCTGAGCGTGGCCGCGATCGCGGAGCGGCTCGGCTACAGCGAGCCGCGCAGCTTCCGCCATGCGTACCGGCGCTGGACCGGCAAGACGCCGCGAGCGGGCGCGAACGACGACACGTGAGCCGTCCGCGAACGAAGGATCAGGACCGAGCGGGCTTGCGCGCCCGGCGTGGCGATCTTTCTTCGGACTGCTTTTGATATCGACTGCCGCGATCGCCCTGGTCGCACCGCGCCCCGGCCCTCCGCCTGTTCCTGCCTCATGCGGGATCGACCGCGCGCGCGCGCGTCGGCCGCGCGACGCATGCCGCGAGCGCAACGAACGACAGCACCAGGATCGACATCGTCAGCACGGTCTGCCCGGTGCCGGCCGTTGCACTGACGAGCGTCGCGACCAGCGCCGCGCTGCCGATCTGGCAAAAGCCGACGAGCCCCGACGCGCTCGCCGCATGGCCGTGCTGGCCTGCCACCGCACCGGATACGGCCAGCGACAGCGACGAACCGTTCGCGAGGCTGACGATGCACATCGGCACGACGGTCGCGGCGACGCCCGTGATCCCGAACGCGCGAGCGACGCCGAACGCGACGCCGCCGAGCACGAAGCACACGATGCCCGCCGCGACGATGCGGTCGTACGGCCAGCAGTCGAGCAGGCGCTTCGCCACGACGTTCGCGACGACGATGCCGGCCGTCAGCGGCAGGTAGAGCCAGCCGCGCCGCGCCTCGTCCACGCCCGCCGCCGCAAACAGAAACGGCGATTGCGTCAGGTAGACGAACCACGCGCAGTAGATCGCGCACACCACCGCCGTGTAGCGGCGGAACGCGGGATCGCGCAGCACGTTGCCGAACCCGGCGAACGGCGACGTGCGGGAGCGTGCGTGCGCGGGCCGGGTTTCCGGCAGCAGCGCCAGCGTCGTCGCGAGCGCGGCCACGCCGAATGCCGCGACGAACAGGAAGTCGGCACGCCAGCCGGCCCATGCGGCAAGATGCCCGCCGAGCGCCGGCGCCAGGGCCGGCGACAGCGACACCAGCGGATAAATCACCGCGTAGACCTTCGCGGACACCCGCTTGTCGCACGTGTCCGCGATCACCGCGCGGCCGATCACGAGCCCCGACGCGGCGCCGGCCGCCTCCACCATGCGCCAGGCGACGAACGTCGCGAAACTGCCGGCCGACGCGCACCCGAGCGAGCCGCCGACGTAGATCAGGATGCCGGCCACCAGCACCGGCTTGCGGCCGTGACGATCGGACAGCGGCCCATACGCCAGCTGCGCGAACGCCAGCACGAGCAGGTACGCGGACACGGTCTGCGGCATCCGCCAGCCGGCGACGCCGAAATCGGCGGCCATGCCCGGCATCGCGGGCAGGTAGACGTCCGACGCGATGAGGCCGAATGCACTCAGCATCGCGATGACGAGAATCAGGGAAAGACGCGGCACGACAAGGCTCCTCGCACGCCGGTCCGCCCGGCGCGCATGTGGTTGAACTCAGGCGCCGCATGGTAGAGATCGACCGGACATGTGAAAATGCACGAAATCGCATGCCATCCCTGCAAATTTGCATCACCACGACACGACATGAACTGGGACGACATTCGCATCTTTCTCGCCGCGCATCGCGCCGGCACGCTGCGCGGCGCGGCGGAGCAACTGGACATCGATCAGACGACGGTCGGGCGCCGCCTCGGTGCGCTCGAACGCACGCTGGGCAGCCGGCTGTTTCTGCGCACCACCGCCGGGCTCGGGCTGACCGACAGCGGCCGGCAGGTGCTCGATACCGCGGAGGGCATGGAGCGGCTGGCCGTGTCGTTCGAACGGCGCAGCGAAGGCGCGGACGCGCGCGTGGCCGGCGAAGTGCGCGTGACCACGACCGATGCGCTCGCGGTCGACTTCGTGGTACCGGCGATCGAACGATTGCAGCAACACCATCCCGACGTGCGCGTGCTGCTGAGCACCACGACGCGCATCGTCGATCTCGCGCGCCGCGAGGCCGACATCGCGGTACGCACGACGCGTCCCGACCAGCCCGACCTGATCGTGCGGCTGCTCGCGCGCTGGGACGTCGGGCTCTATGCGACGCGGCGCTATCTCGATCGCTTCGGCGAACCGCGGCCCGGCAGCCGCTTCGCGGGCCACGACATCGCGCGCTACCAGCCGGGCGTCATGCAACAGCAGCACGACACGCTGGCCGGCGAATCGGCCGCCGACGGACGTGTCGTGGCCGAACTCGATTCGAGCCTGATGCTGGCCACGTTCGTGCGCGCCGGTCTCGCGCTCGGGGAACTGCCCGCCTACCTCGCGCAGCGCGATCCGGAACTGGTACGCATCTGGCCCGGACGGCACCGCACGAAACCGTACGAGACGTGGCTCGTGCTCCATCAGGATCTTGCCCATACGGCGCGGGTGCGCGTCGTCGTCGACGCGCTCGTCGAGACGTTCGCGCACTGACGCGCACGCCGCGACGCAGGCCTGCAGCGGCTCACGCGCGAGATCTACGAGCACGGCGGGATCGTGTCGGACCCGCGGTTGCAGCAAGCTGCCTCCTCACGTTGATTCGCGATCCTTTGTTTTTTCGATTCCTGTCGACCGGGACGCGTGCGCCACACGCTCAAAGCACCTCGAAACGCAAGCCGGCATGACGCACGAGGCGCTCGACGAAGCGCTCGTCGAACATCGTCGCGGGCGTCCAGAAGCCCCCGCCGCGCCCGGTCTTCTCACCGTCGCGGCTGCAATCCAGCGCGAGGCGGAGTGCGGCCTGACCCAGCATCTTCCCGGTCGAGCCGTAGCCCGGATCGCGATCGCCGGTGACTTTCACGCGCAGCGTCCGCCCGTCGTCGGCGCGGCCGAAGAAGCGCAGGTCGAAACGGCCGGCCAGTTGCGCGGCGACGCTCGGCCCCTCGCCCGGCTTCGGCAGCAGCCGGCCGCCCGTATCCGCTGCACCCGGCGATCGCGTCCCGCCCCGCCTCCGCGCCTCGCCTATTGCGCAACCGCCTCCGCTGCCCGCCGCGCGGCCGCGATGTGATCGGCCGCGACATAGCCGAACGTCATCGCGGGCCCGATCGTCGAGCCGGGGCCTGGGTAGGTCTTGCCCATCACGGCCGCCGACGTGTTGCCGAGCGCATAGAGGCCGTCGATCACCGAACCGTCGGAACGCAGCACGCGCGCATGCGCATCGGTACGCAAGCCGCCCTTCGTGCCGATCTCGCCCGGGTCGACCCGCAGCGCATAGAACGGCGCACGCTCGATCGGCCCGAGGCATGGATTCGGCTTCGACGACGCATCGCCGTAGTAGCGATCGAACAGGTTGCCGCCCTTGCCGAATTCGGTATCGATGCCGGTGAGCGCGTAACCGTTCATCCGCTCGACCGTCTGCGCGAGCCCCTGCGCATCCACGCCGATCTTCGCGGCCAGCTCGGCCAGCGTGCCCGCGCGATAGATGACCGAGTCGAGCCAGCCGGGCGGGATCCTGCTGTCCGGCTGCACGCTGCCCGGCAGCAGCACGCCGCATGGATAACGCTTGCGATATTCGGCATCGAAGATCAGCCACGCGGGCACGTTGGCCTGCGTGTTCGCATGGTCCGCATACATCGCGTGGATCACGTCCGGATACGGCGCCGATTCGTTGACGAAGCGCCGCCCGAGCCGGTTGACCATCACGCAGCGCGGCGCCGAGCGCTCGACGAACAGCCCGCGCTGCTTCTCCTCGCCCGGCACGCGCACCGTCGGCACGCCCCAGACGAAGTCCATCAGTGCGACGTCGGCCCCGAGCGCGAGCCCCGCGCGGATGCCGTCGCCGGTGTTGATCGGCGGCGCCGCGCTCCACTCGGCGCGCGTCGGCTTCGGCAGGTATTGGTCGCGCATCGCCTGGTTCGCCTCGAATCCGCCGCACGCGAGCACGACGCCGTGCGTCGCACGGATGCCGAACGGCCGGCCGTCGCGCTCGACGACCACACCGTTCACGCGTACGCCGTCGGTGTGCAGCGAGCGCATCGGCGTTGCGAGCCACAGCGCGATGCCGCGCTGCTCGAGCGCCGCGCGCAGGCTCGCGACGAGCGCATTGCCGAGCGTCAGGCGCCGGTCGCGCGGCGTGCGGCGCCGCCATTTGAAATCGGTGGCATAGCGCAGCATCAGGCGCGCGGCGAGCCGCAGCCAGCCGCGCTCCTTTGTGAGGATCGTGTGCGCCTCGATCTGCGTCATCGCGACGCGCCCGCCGATCAGCGTCGCCGGCGAAGGCGCGCGCAACGTGTCGAAATGCGCGCCGAGACGCGCGGCATCGAACGCCGCCGGCTCCATCGTCCGGTAGCCGGGCTTGCCGCCCTTGCGGTCCGGGTAGTAGTCGGGATAACGCGGCACCGCATTGAACCGCGTGTGCGCGTGCTTCGCGAGATACGCGACCATCTTCGGGCCGTTGTCGAGATACGCATCGATGCGCTGCGCGTCGAAATCCTCGCCGACCACGTCGCGCAAATACATGATTGCTTCGTCGTACGAATCGCTGCCGCCGAGCGCGGCGATCTGGTCGTTGCACGGAATCCAGATGCCGCCGCCGGACACCGCCGTGGTGCCGCCATAGACGGTGCTCTTCTCGACCACCAGTACCGACAGCCCCTGGTCATGCGCGCGCAGCGCCGCCGTCATCGCGCCCGCGCCGGAACCGACCACCACCACGTCGTACGTGGCGTCGCCGAACGAATCGTGTCGATCGTCGTACATGATCGCCTCCGCTCAGATCGTGGCAAGGCAGCTTGCCGCATCGGCCGGCACGTCGGCGAGTTGGCGCCAGGCGCCGTGCTCGCCGCGGTATTCGTGCACCTCGACGCTCGCGTGCCGCGCGGGCAGCTCGCCCACGTCCGTGTAGAACTGCTGGTACCACTGGCGCAGCCGATAGATCGGGCCGTCGCCTTCGCACAGCAGCGGATTGTCGACGCGCGTCTTGTGGTCCCAGATCGCGACGTCCTCGCGAAATGCCGACTGCGCGGCCAGCACGTAGCCGTCGACCATCGCGCGATTCTGTTCGTCCGTCAGCGCCGGATTCTTCTCGACCATCACGCCGAAGCGCAGCTCGAAGCTGTTCGTGTCGATCGGCACGTGGCTGTTGAGCAGGATCGACCTGAGCGGCTGCCCCTGCGCTTCGCCCGTCATCAGCGTGACGTGGTATGCCGGGCCGAAGTAGGCCGAGTCGGCCGTCAACCCGCCGCTGCCGGCCAGCCGCGTGCTGCCGCCGCGCAGCTTCTGGTAGGCCACCGGGCCCGCGAACGTGTTGCAGAAGTAGTCGATCGGCGCGCCATGCACGGGGCCGAAGTGCGCCATGTCGGACTGGTTGTCGATCAGCTCGCGGCAGTTCGTGTCGATCACCCACTTGACGATCGCCCAGTCGCTCCACGCATCGGAGAAGCACGCGTCGATGCGCGGAATCTCGACCGCCGGATCGGGCCCATTGCCCTCCGGATCGTTCCACACGAACAGCAGGCGGTTCTGCTCCATCACCGGCCACGACTTGATGCGCGCCTTCGGCGGGATGCGCTGCGAATACGGAATCGCAGTGCAGGTGCCGTCGCCGGCCCACGACCAGCCGTGAAACGGACACACGAGCGCGTTGCCGTCGACGTGGCCGCGCCCGAGGTCGGCGCCCATGTGCGGGCAGTAGCCGTCGAGGATTCGCAACTGCCCGTCCTCGCCCTGGAACACCGCCACGCGCGTGCCGAAGATCGACAGGCCGTGCGCGCGGCCGTCGCGGTAGTCGTCGGCGAGCCCGAGGCAATGCCAGCCGCGCGCGTAGCGCGCGTCGATGGGTGCGGCATGAATCCGGTGAACGGGATGCCGGGTGGCCGGCGCGGATGATTCGGTCATGGATCGTCTCCTTCCAGTCGAAAGGCGCAGCCCTGCACCTGCGTGGCGGACCGTGCCGGGAACACACCGGGCAGGTCGATGCACCCGGCGCTATGTCACAAACTGATTATTTTGTGACGCATAATGGCACAAATTCCATTTTTGTGACAACGTATGCGAAAATTCCGAACCGACGCATTCGGTCGGCTCATCGGCACACGCCGCGCAACGCACGGCAACGAGGAAAGGTATGGATCGGCAACTGCGCTGGGGCGACGCCAGCAGGATGGACAGCGTCAATGACGGGCGAAGCGCGATCCTGCGCGCCACGCTCGACGCGATGATCGAGCACGGGATCGACCGTTTGTCGATCGACGACGTCGCACGCCGCGCGAACATTTCGCGGCGCACGCTGTACCGCTACTTCGGCACGAAAAAGGAGCTGATCCAGGGCGTGATCGGCATCCAGAACGCCGAGTTCTTCGACGAGATGCAGCGCGCGCTCACCGCCTTCGAGCACGACTTCGAGGCCTACTGCGAAGAGAGCGTGTGCTTCGCGGTGCGCTATCGCGACCGTCATCACGGCGGCTTTCACCACAACTATCTGGCCACGAGCCTGTCCACCGACGTGTTCGGCTACATCGTCGAGAACATCGCGCCGATGTGGCAGCGCGTGCTCGAAAAGCCGTACCGTGAATATGTCGCCATGCACGGCGCGCGGGTGCCCGCGCTCGACGACATCATCGCGCTGATCAGCCGTATCGGGCTCGCGTACTGCCTGGTTCCGGCTGACGAGCAGGCGATGCGCGCGCAGATGCGCATCCTGTGGACGTTCCAGCGCGAGCCGGCCGGCAAGCCGGTCGCGGCCCGCATGAAGGCCGCGCGCTGAGCGGCGGCGCCCGCGCGATGTCGCGCAGCCCGGCCGATACCATCCGATACCGGCCTCGAACATTTCAACTCACACCGGACTACCCCATGACGACCTGCGGAGTTTCCGTCTCCGGCCGAACGCTCGATCGCGCCGACCTGCTGCTTCTCGTCGAAGGCTCGCCTGCGCCGCTTCGTCTCGAAGACTGCGATCTCGAAGGTGCGGACCTGTCGCGGCTCGATTTGCGCGGCGTGCGATTCGAGCGCTGTGCGCTCGCGGAAGCGTCGTTCGTCGGCGCGACGCTCGCGCAGACCGCCTGGATTCGCTGCCGCGCGCGCCAGACGAGCTTCGCGTCGGCCGACCTCGAGGACGCGCAGTTTCAGTCCTGCGATCTGAACAACACGAGCTGGCGCCGCAGCAAGCTCGGTTCGGCGCGCTTCGACGAATGCAGGCTCACCGGCGCCGACTTCGAGGAATGCAAGTCGCTCGGCATCGAATTCGCGAATACGTTGCTGGTCGGCGCGAGCCTGCGCCGCTTCTCGTTCCGGAAAACGCGGCTCGTGGCGCTCGACTTCTCGGATGCCGATCTCGCCGGCACGGACTTTCGCGACGCCGTGTTCGAAGGCGGCAGCCTGCGCAACGCGCATCTGAACGACACCCGGTTCGACGGGGCCGACCTGCGCGACGTGGAGCTCGGCGGCACGCCGAAGCTGCTCGCGTCGGGCGTGCTGCGCGGCGCGACCATCTCGTATGACCAGGCCGCGATGCTGATCGAGAATCTGGGGATCCGGGTCGCCTGACGACCGCACGCGCGTTGCTTCGCCCCGCGGCCGACATTCGTGACGCCGGCCGCGAACCGCAAATGTCGCATGTGCTGCCGGCAATCTGTCGAATATTCTCATCACTTCAGCCGCATCCCGGCCGGCACACGTCACGCACGCCTTGGCACTCACGCTCGACGGCCCCGATCCATCGACGTGCGAATCACTAGGGAAAATCCGGAGACATCCTTACAGCGATTTACCTGATGATTCACAGGAACGCGATGTTTCGGCGATTTCGCTTTGCATCATGCTTTCGTTTTGCCTGACGGTCCCGCTGCCGCCGCGCGGCAAATGCGGCGATCGACACGTGAAACGGCCAGCGTCCGCGAGTCGCCAGGTGTTCAATACTTTCAACAACCCGGTCGAGAGCAATCGTGAGAATCCGTGGCCCGCTGGTGCGGTGGAGACGAGGCGATGCGCGCAACGTGCGTGCATCGATCTCGTCCACCGGCGACAGTGACCGCCGGCAAAGTCCTCGCCTGCATCTGTCGATCTACACCATCCTGTCCCGCCGTTCCGTCCGCCGTCACAACGCCGTCGCCGCGCGCGCATACGTCGCGATCCACACCGACGACGTGGCGTCGCTGCTGCCTTAGTGCGCCCCCTCCGTTCCGTTCGACCTGCACATCGTGTCGCGTGACTCGCGACAGGATCGGCTCGCGTTGCGTGTCGGCACGATTCGCTGCGTAGACCGGACGGACTCCTGATCATCAGGCACCGCCGGCGTTCGTTTCGCGCGCCGGCCGGTTGCACACGTCCATCCCTTGAACCGTGGCGCGGCGAGCAGCCAACCGCCGAGCCCCCCCCGATACGAACGACAAGCCATGCAACTCCGCACCCTTCGCCGCACCATCGCAACCGCCGCCATGATGTCCGTCGCGGGCATCGCCGCCGTCGTCACCCCACACGCCCGGGCGGCCGGCGAGCTGAACATCTACAACTGGTCCGACTACATCGCGCCGGACACGATCCCGAATTTCCAGAAGCAGACCGGCCTGCACGTGCGCTACGACAACTACGACAGCGACGACACGCTGCAGGCGAAACTGCTGTCGGGCAACTCCGGCTACGACATCGTCGTGCCGACGTCGAACTACATGGCCAAGCAGATCCAGGCAAACGTCTACCAGCCGCTGGACAAGACGAAGCTGCCGAACCTGTCGAACCTCGACCCGCTGCTGATGAAGATGGTCGCCGACGCCGATCCGGGCAACCAGTACGGCGTGCCGTGGGCGTATGGCACCGACGGCATCGGCTACAACGTGCAGGCCGTGAAGAAGGCGCTCGGCGACAAGGCGCCGGTCGACAGCTGGGCGCTGGTGTTCGACCCGGCCAACATGGAGAAGCTGAAGAGCTGCGGCGTATCGTTCCTCGACCAGGCCGTCGACGTATTCGCCGCGACGCTGCAGTACATGGGCAAGGATCCGAACAGCACGAATCCGGCCGATTACCGCGCCGCATACGAGGTGCTCAAGAAGGTGCGCCCGTACATCACGCAGTTCAACTCGTCGGGTTACATCAACGATCTCGCGAACAACGACCTGTGCGTGTCGTTCGGCTATTCCGGCGACGTCGGCATCGCGCATCGCCGTGCGGCGGAAGCGAAGCGTCCGTACGAGGTCCGCTTCGCGAATCCGCGGGAAGGCGGGCTGCTGTGGTTCGACATGATGGTGATCCCGAAGGATGCGCCGAACCGCGATGCCGCGCTGAAGTGGATCAACTACCTGCAGGACCCGAAGGTCAACGCGGGGATCACCAACGCGGTGTTCTATCCGACCGCGAACAAGGCCGCGCGCCAGTTCGTGAAGCCCGCGATCGCGCGCGATCCGTCGGTCTATCCGGCCGACGAGGTGCTGAGCAAGATGACGCTGCTCAAGCCGATGCCGCCCGAGATTCGCCGGCTCCAGAACCGGTTGTGGGCGCAACTGAAGACGGGGCGCTGACCGGTGCGGGGGCAGCCAGTCGGGCCGCCCCGACAGATCGTCGGCCGCTCGCCGGCACGCGCCGACGCGCTCCCGCGACGATCGCCCGCTGTTCGGGAAACGCCCGCGGATGCACGACCGCCAATCCGAACGGGCCGTGCCCGACCGGCTGCACGACCAGCCGCCGTCGGCACCCGCCCCCCCCGGCGACTGACGCCCGGCCGCGGCCGCACTATCGCTGCGCCGGCTCCGCATGCGGCAGCGCCGCCGCGAACGCTGCGTCGATGAAGCGGATCACGTCGTCGAGCGACGACGTGCACGTCGCGCCCGCGGCGAGCTCACGAAACGCGCCGTTGGGCCCGAGGCAGATGAGCGGCTTGCGCCAGCGCTGCGCCAGCGCGATCTCCTCGGCGGTCCCGTGCCCGCCGGGCAGCGCGACGATCAGGTCGCTGCTCAGCACGTTCACGTAGTTCCGGTTGATGGTGTGCGGATCGGCGCCCGGTTCGCGGCGCGGCAGCGGCGTGAGGATCGGGATCTCGACGAACGGATGCGGGTAGCCGTCGAGCGGCACGAAGCCCGCGTGCGGATCGGCCTGCGTCGGCAGGATGCCGATCGACCGGCCGGCCCGCCCCGGCACGCCGGCGAACGCGCGCGCGACCGCCAGCATCACGCCCTGGCCGCCGCCCGTCAGCAGGTTGAAGCCGGCCTGCGCGAGCCATGCGCCGAGCGGCTCGGAAAACGCGAGCCACGGTTCCTTGCCCGAGCCCATCACGCCGATCGTTCGGTGGTTGCGTTGCATCATGTATTCCGGTGATGTGATGAATCGTTGAATTGAACCGCGGCGCGGCACCTGGCTGCGAAACCCGGCCACGCATCGCGCATCGTCATTCGAGTTCGACGCCCTTGAGCTCGGGGATCAGGAACAGCGTCGCGACCATGTCGAGCACGTAGAGGCCGGCGAGCAGCGCGATCGCCGTCTGGAACGAGTAGCGCGCGGCCAGCGCGCCGACCGCCACCGGCCCGAAGCCGCCGACCGCACGGCCGATATTCCACAACACGTTCTGCGCAGTCGCGCGCGCGGCGGTCGGATAACCTTCGGACATCAGCGTGCCGTAGCCGCCGACCATCCCGTTGACGAACATCCCCATCAGCGCGCCGGCCCACAGCATCGCCGTCGGGTCCGACAGGCGCGCGTAGGCGATGACCGTCACGACCGAGCCGAGCTGGTACAGCAAGAACGTCGGCTTGCGGCCGATGCGATCGGCGAGCTGCCCGAAGGTCCAGACGCCGATCATCATCCCGACGACGGTCGCCGCGGTCCACAGCCCCGACTTCGTCAGCGAGAAGCCCATCTGTTTCGACAGGAAGGTCGGCAGCCAGATCATGATCCCGTAGTAGCCGAAGTTCTGGACCGAGCACAGGATCACGATGCCGAGGCTCGTGCGCGCGGTGCGCGCGTCGGCGACGAGCATCCGGAACGCGTTGGCCCGCGGCTGCGTCGCGCGCCGCACGAAGACTTCCGGCTCGTGCAGCCGGTTGCGCAGCACCCATGCGAGCAGTGCGGGCAACACGCCGACCACGAACATCCCGCGCCAGCCGATATGGAGCAGCAACAGCGGCGTCAGCAGCGCGGCCAGCAGCACGCCGGCCTGCCAGCCGAGCGCGACGTAGCACGACACGCGCGCCCGCTTGCTCGCCGGCCACGCTTCGGCCGCGAGCGCCATGCCGATGCCGAATTCGCCGCCGAGGCCGATGCCCGCGATGGTGCGATACACGAGCAGGTCCCGGAAGCCCTGCGCGAACGCGCACAGGCCGGTGAAGACCGCGAACAGCATGATCGTCCAGGTCAGCACGCGCACACGGCCGTAGCGGTCGCTCAGGGCACCGAACAAAATGCCGCCCGCGACGGCGCCGATCAGCGTCCACGTGACGAGCGCGCCGCCCTGCCCGGGCGTCAGCTGCAAAGCCGCGGTGATCGCCGGCAGCATGAAGCCGAGGATCAGCAGGTCGAAGCCGTCCATCGCGTAGCCGATCGCCGAGCCGGCCAGCGCCTTCCACGCGTACGCCCCGACCTGCCCGCCGCGCGGCGCCGCCGGATCGTCGAGCGCCGAAGATTTCATGTTTGCTGCCATGGTGTCCCGCCGGAAATGTCCGGGCGACATTCTAAAGCCTGTTCCCGCGCATGACGGGCCCGTGCACGGGCGCACGCAGAAAGCGCCGCGCTGCCCGCTTCCGGGAACGGAAGCGGGCAGCGGCGGTAATAAATTTGAAAGATGTTGAAGCCGGTGATCCCGCAGTCAGGCCGGGACACCGAAAGAACGGGATGAAGCGGGAGTGGTGAGGCCGGCGCGGGTCGAACGGCACCGGCGCGGTGCCGGCGCGGTGCTGACTCAGCCCTGATCGTCCCCGGGCCACCAGGTTTTGGCCTCGCGGTCGACGAGCAGCGTATCGAGATCCCGGCCTTCGAGCCATTTGGGTCGCGGGCCGCGGCCCGACCACGAGCGGCCGGTCGTCGGATCGTAATACTTGGCAGGCGCCTTGCGTTTTCGCTGGACGATGTAGCCGAGGGCGCTCAGCACTTCCTGCTGCGAGATGCCCAACAGCTGGACCTGCTCCCTGAATGCCGCCAGTGCGGCTTGCTTCTCCTTCTGCTTGGCTTCCGACAGCTTGATGTTCAGGTCCCGAAGTTGTGCTTCGAGTTCCTGCAGAGCCTGGGTCATGTATTCATCCTCTTTGGGCATGTTTTTATTCAAAAAACCTCCGATGGCAGAACCTATCACGAAGTTCCGCCAATCTGTGTTGCGATGTGTGAATCGTTTGCCGGCATCTGTAAGGGTTTCGAAGTGTGCCGAACGCAACACCATCGTCGAAAACCGCATGACATCGGCACGCAACACCTGGCGCGCCGCGTTCGAACGCGCGGCGAGCCTTCGGCGGCGACCTCCTCGCCGCCTGGCGCCGCACCCTGGCACAGGCGCGGCATGGCGCGAATGATAGCAGTGCGCATCCGTCATGTTCGAGGACTTTTGCGGTCCGGCGCACACTCGCCGGCCTTGGCCCGCGAGCCTCGACGCCGGCGCGGCGTTTCACGTGCCGAAGCGGCACCCGTCCCGCGCGATCCGCGCATGCAGCTTCGGACCGCGCGCGGCGTTCAGCGCGCTTGCATGGCCGACGCGTCCGGCCAGATGTCCGCGGAAATCCGGATGCGCGGCGCGGGTTCCGCGACGCCGGCCCGCGGCGGATCCAGTTGGTCAGGATCAGGCGGCAGCCCCCGCGACGCTTGTCGTCAGCGTTACGAGAAAACCACGACGGAAGTCGTCGAGCCAGCGATCGTCGATGGCCGTCATGCCGCTTGACCGGTTGACGTGCGTCAAGGCCGGGCGCACGGCCAAACCTAGACTGGACCCATGCCCTCTCACCGGATGTCGCAGTCACTCATCACAGGAATCCACCATGCGCATCACCGTTCATCTCGACACGTTCGCGCATGCCGGCCCGTCGGCGTATGCGATCGTCTGGCTTGATTTCGACGAGCAAAAGTGGTCGTGTGAAGGCCACTACGCGATGGCAATGCCCTCATGGGGGACGCTTGCCCGGACCGGCGACGGCATCCGGCTTGCCGTGCCCGACGCCAGCCGTCCGCTCATCGTCCTTGACGGCTTCGCGTCCGGCAATGCCAAAGCGCCAAGTGTCGGCGCATCCGGCATGGCACGCTGGTACCCGCATGCCCATCACGCGCCGGATGCCGGTCGCTGGCGCGTGCAATGTCTCGATACCGAGCAGGCCGAACCCGAGCACCGGCTGTTTGCAGACGACGCACGCTGAGCGCGTCGCACACACGGAGCCGGCATCCTGGCTCGGTCGAGAGCCTCGGCCGAGACTGACGCGCGAACCGCTAATCTTCCGTTTCCGGAATCGCGTTGACGATCATCGAGAACAGCTTGCCGAGATCGGCTTCGAGCTTGACCCCGTCGAATGGATCGCGATTGGCTCCGAAGGCGAGGTCAAGTTCCGCCCAGTCCTCGTTTGACAGCAAACGTCTCGCGGCCGGCAAAATCAGCGTCTCCTCGGTAAACCGGTGATCCGAATAGAACTCGGCATATTCATCCACCAGCGCCACCAGTGCCGCTAATGCGGGCGCCCCCTTCAACTCGTACCGGGTCAGCGCGTGTTCGAGATTGGTCAACATCCCGTCACCTCGCGCGTGCTGAGTCTCCAGTTCGTCGATCACGCCGTCGAATTCGGAAGCCACATCCCGCAATGGTGCAAACAGGTAGCGCTCCTCTTTCGGATGATGTATCTGCTCGGGGTACTCTCGAATGTAATAGAGCATCGCCCGGAACACCATGAGACCCGGAACGGGCTTGCCAGCCGCAAGCAGATGGACATAGCGCCGCATGCCCTCGACGACGGCAGACAGCCGCTCGTGCTCACGGAGGATGACGGTGATCGCGGCCCGTGGCCCCAACGACGACATACCAGACCTCACGGAAACAGGCGGAATGCACTGGCGATCGCTCGATCGACTCGCTTGCTCGGCGAGCCCGTCAGCCAGTGCCCACAATTTCCATCTTGGTCGGCTGCGGCTCGACATCAAAGTGTGCCGACGCGACGGCTTTGAGGGAGATCAAAGAGTGTGCCGGCCCGGCAACGCGCGAAGTCGGCATGCGTCGGCCGATTCGAACAAGCGCCCTGCCGACTGAATCGCTCGTGCTTGTCATCGATCCGGCACCTGGTTTTCGAGGTCCGGATGCGCTCTGCCGTCAGCGCGATCGTGTGAAAGACGGACGACAGCGATGGACCGGCGAAACAGCCGCGGCGAGCGGCGAAATACACTCGTATTTGACTTCAGTCAAGATATCCGTCTCCGGCGCTCTCACACTGTATTTAGTATCGCTACGCAAGCATGAGCTCGCCAGGGAAGACATCGATACCAACGCAAGCGACCGATACCGGCTTTTTGGCTGTACCGCGGTTCGACTGGAAGCAAAGAAAGATGAACAAGATGTTTTTCTTGCCAATGTCACTGCTACCGATCGTCATCGCGATCGGCAGCGTCCCGTCGCACGCACGCGCCGAGGACGGGGAGCAACTGGCTCGTCAGGTCTGTGCCACTTGCCACGGTGCACAGGGACACAGCGAATCACCCATGTTCCCGCGCCTAAGCGCTCAGACACCGGAATATCTCACTGTGCAGCTCAAGGGCTTCCGCGAGCACACGCGGGGCGAGACGCATGCGCGCGAGTATATGTGGGGTATTGCGTCGCGGCTCGACGATGCGACGATTGCATCGCTTGCCGCCTATTACTCGCATCAGGAACCGGTGCATGGCAAGGCAGGCAACGCCGCGCTGATGGCCAGGGGGAAGGATATTTTCGAGCATGGCGTACCGCACCGGGGGACCCCGGCATGCGCGTCGTGCCATGGCCCGCAGGGCCAGGGTGCCGGCGCGTTCCCGCGGCTTGCCGGACAACACGTGAACTATCTGCTTCGGCAGATCGAGTTCTTCAAGAACGAGACACGTGCCAATTCCCCCGTCATGACAGCCGTTGCTCATACGCTGGATGCCGACGACGCCAATGCGGTCGCCACATGGCTCGAATCGCAGTAGGGTCGTCAGCGCGAAATCCTCCGGACGTCGCCGGCACTGCCGAATCGATCCACGATTGCGTCCGCAACCCACAGTTGCGGACGCAACCACGATGACAGGTGACACGATCAACCCCGATTCAGCCGGGCTCGTCCCGAGCCACGGCGCATGGAACGTGTCGAGATCGATATGGATGACGTAACGTTTCGCTTCGTCCGGCAACGCGGCCAGAAAGCAGTCGGGTGGAAACGGGCACGCACGAGGTCGCGCGCGCGATCGCATCCGATACGAAGACACGCGACGATCGGCTCTCGCTTGCTCGCGTGATTTTTCGAATGCGCCAGGGTATCGGCGAACCGGACGGGCCGCCTCGCGGCCCGGACGCTTCCCGCCAAACGGGAATGTTGCGCAGTGTAACGTCCAGCCGCGCCCCGGCGCCGACCGCTGCCACACGTTGCGGTATTGCGGCGCGCCGCGCTTACGGCAGCGGCGGCCCGTCGCGCAACACGGCTTGCAGCCCGGCCGCGAACGGCGTCGCATGCGCGATGCCGAGTGCGCGCACGCTCGCGGCATCCAGATGGCAGTCGTACGGACGCGGCGTCGCATCGGCCGGCGTGTCGATCCGCGCGAGCGCGGCGTCGATGCCGAGCGCGGCCGCGATCCGTTGCGCGATGTCGTACTTCGTCATCGGTTCCTCACCCGACCAATGACGGATACCCGTGATCGGCGAGCCCGCGAGCTGGCGCAGCGTCAGGTCGCGGATCACGTCCGCCACGTCCGGCGTGAAGGTCGGATAGCGGATCGCCCACGCGTCCATGCCGACCGCATCCGCGCCCGCTCGCGCGGACGCGACGATCGCCGGCACGAGGCTCGTGACGGCCGACTCGCGCCAGTCGACGATCGGGCCGTAGAGCAACGGCAGGCGCAGCACGCAGGCAAGCGGCGACGCGGCGAGCAACGCGGCCTCGCCTTCCAGCTTGGTGCGGCCGTAGATGTTCAGCGGGTTCGGCACGGCATCTTCGCGGTACGGCGCGGCCTTGCCGTCGAACACGTAGTCGGTGGAGATGCCGAGCGTCCACGCGCCGTAGCGCGCGGCGAGCGCGCCGATGCGGGCCGGCGCGTCGACGTTGATCGCGCGCGCGGCCGCGGGGTCGCGTTCGCAGACGTCCGGGCGGCGCTCGGCCGCGCAGATGATCACGGCGGCCGGGCGGCGCGTGTCGAACAGACGCTCGAGTGCCGGCTGATCGAGCACGTCGAGTCGGACGATGTTTTCCGGCGGCAACGCGAGGCGCCGCGCGCCCGCGGCGTCCGGGTTCCGGATGGTTGCGACGAGCGTCAGCGACGCTTCGCGGGACAACGATGCGGCAACCGCACGGCCGAGGAGGCCGGACGCGCCGATGAGCAGGATGGTCGGGTGCGACACGGTAGCCAACGATGAAAGGGGATGAGGGGCCCCAATCTATACGAGAACCGGCAACCGATGTCGATTTCGCTCGCTCGTCGACGACGGGCGGATGATGAAACACGGGCCCGGTGCGCTTCCACGCACCGGGCCCGTCGTGCGGCACGAATTCTCGCGCCCGCTTACTTCCGGTCGAACGAATACCGCCCCGGCCCGCTCACCGCGAGCAACAGCAGCCCGCCGATGATGCTGATGTTCTTGTAGAAGTTGATCATCGCGAGGTACTGGTCCATGCCCTGCAGCGCCCAGTAGCGATGCCCGATCAACGCGGTCGCGAGCGTATAGACCGCGAACACCAGCGCGAGCGGACGCGTATAGAAGCCGACCGCGATCAGCGCACCGCCGACCAGCTCGACCGCCACCGCGATCACCGCCGACAGCTCCGGCGACGGCGCACCCGTCGACGCCATGTACGCGACCGTGCCCGAGAAGCCGTTCAGCTTCTGCCAGCCGAACAGCACGAACAGGATCATCAGCAGCACGCGAGCCGCCAGCAGCAGCTCGTCCTTCTTCGACTCCAGCGAAACGTAACGCATAGCAATCACCTTGATTTGACGGTTTGACGCATTCGGTGCCGACGTCCGCCGCAACGGCGAACTCACGGATCGACAACGAACCCGCCTCGCACGATCGAACCGCGGGCCGGCCGGCCCGCTGCCGAAGAATCCGTCCGGTCGCGCCGTCGTGGCGCGCTGCGGAACGGTTCTGGCGAAGCACGGGTGCAGTCTACTGTCTCACCGGAAATCATCAATCCGCCATAACAAGATTGGCTGTCTCGATTTAGTGGACAATTGTCACGTAACAAACGCGTCATAGGCGGCCGGCGGGGCATCTCACACGAAAGGGCTATCGCGGCTTTCCCTTCCATGCAAAGGCAGCCGGCGATCGGCGGTGGGCCGGCCAGCGCAGCGTCGAGGCCCCCTCGGCCCGCGAATACGCCGAACGGCACCCGCCGGACATGCCGATGGCACCGGCCACGGCATGACCTCAGGTAACGATGGCCTGGCGGATCGAGACGCCCTGGGCCGCATTCGATACGGCCTCCCATTGCTCCCACTCGGCCAGTCGCGCCGCATAGGCCGCGCGCACGACGGGCATGCCCTCGGTGCCCAGGAACAGACGCAACGGCGGCTTGTCCGTATCGACCACCTGCAGCACGGCCTGCGCCGTGGCCTGCGGTTCGCCGAATTCCATGGCCGCACCCCGCGCGAACGCTTGCTGACGCAGCGCGGCGTAGGCCTCCAGCCCCTCGGAGATCTTCAGGGACGCGGGACTCGCGAAGTCGGTCGCGTACGCACCGGGCTCGATCAGCGTCACTTTGATGCCGAAGTTGGCGACTTCCTGCGCCAGGCTGTCGTGCAGGGCTTCCAGCGCCCACTTGGAGGCGTTGTAGAGGCCGGAAATGGGACCGGCCACGATGCCCGCTACGCTGGAGACGCCCAGGATATGCCCGCTGCCCTGGCTGCGCAGGACGGGCAGCGCCGCCTGGATGACGCGCAGCGCGCCAAAGAAATTCGTCTCGAATTCGGCTTTCACGTCGTCGACCGTGGCTTCTTCGATGGCGCCGACCAACGCGTAGCCGGCGTTGTTCAGCACCACGTCGAGTCGCCCGAAATGCTGGTGCGCCTGCGTGACTGCGTCCGCAACCTGCTGCGCATCGGTCACGTCCAGGGCCAAGGGAAGTACGCGGTCGCCATGGCGCTCCGCAAGCACGTCCAGTGAGCCCGCGTTGCGGGCCGTTGCAGCCACCCTGTCGCCGCGCGCCAGCGCGGCTTCTGCCCAGATGCGCCCGAATCCGCGTGCGGCGCCCGTGATGAACCAGACTTTCGATGTCATATCGCATACCTCCATGTTGGGGAAAAAAGCCGTACGGTCTGTCAGCGCGTCTGACTGAGGATGATGCGGTCGAACATGCGGTCGCCTAGCCAGACGCGCATGCGGATCAGCATCTTGGCGAACTTGCCGGCCGCATAGCGCGTGCGCGGCTTGCGACTGGAGACGGCCTTGGAGACCACGTCCGCGATCACGCGCGGATCGCTACCGGTGCCGTGTCCGTAGGTGTTCTTGATCGACTTGGCCACCATCTGCACCAGCCGGCCATACGGGCCGCTGGCCGAGCGCTTGACGATGCTGTCGGTGGCGGCATCACCGAAGCCCGTCTCGATCACGCCGGGTTCGACGATCACGACCTTGATGCCAAACTCGGCCACTTCCAGGCGCAGGCAGTCCGACCAGCCTTCCAGTGCGTGTTTGGTCGCGTGGTACCAGGCCCCCAGGATGCTGTACATCTTGCCGCCCATCGAGGTGATGTTGACGATGTATCCCGAGCGCCTGGCCCGCATGGCCGGCAGCAGGAGTTGCGTGAGCCGCGCGGCGCCGAACAGGTTGACCTCGAACTGGTAGCGCGCCTCGTCGATGCCGATTTCCTCGACCGGCCCATACAGGCCGAAGCCCGCGTTGTTGACCAGCACGTCCACCCCGCCCGTCCGGGACAGGATGAACTTGACGCCATCGACGATCTCGTCGTCCCTGGAGAGGTCCATGCGCAGCGGCTCGGCGCCGAGTCGCGCCAGGTCGTCCATCTTGTCGACACTGCGCGCAGCGACATAGACCTGATAGCCGTCCTTGATCAGGCGCTGGGCAATGGCCTTGCCCATGCCTGACGATGCGCCGGTGACCAAAGCCGTTTTTCTCTTTCCTGTGGTGGACATGCCGCACCTCGTTTGTTGAGTTGCCGCTAGCTTTTCAGGAAAAGCAGGCCGCTTGCCTCGCGTCATGCGCCAAACGGCTTGCGATCCGCGCCGCCGCACGAGGCGCGATGGTCATCGGCCGGCCTCCTGCACACGGCTGCGCAGTGCCTTGAGCGTCCCGTAGGGCGTGTCCACCACTGTCCGGTTGGCCAGCCAGTCGGGAATGGCGCCGCCGGGGGATGCATGCATCTGATAGGTGACTTTCACACCCTCTGCGTCGGGCACCAGCTTCCACTGACCTTTGGCCTGCGGAATCCGCACCTTGCCCTCGCGCAACGGCAGGTAGTCGGGGACCGCCTCCACGCGCACGGTGACCGCGCCGTCGCCGGCCTTCGTGTAGGTGAAGTGGTAGATGCCGTCGCGGTTGGAAACCGGCCAGGGCGCCTTGTTGTCGAGGTAATGGAACTGCTCGGTGTCGGTGGCCTTGAGCAGTTCGGAAGCGGCCACGTCGGGCATCCATTGACGGTAGGCATCGGCGTCACGCAGCACCTTGACGACGTCATCGGGGGTAGCCCGGATCTGCACCTCGCCGCGGAATTCGCGCAGCGGCGATCCGTCGACGTTGCGCACGTAGACCCTGATGCCATCGGCCTGCCTGGCGAGCGACCAGCCGTCCTGCGCGAAGGTCGTCTGGCTGGCCAGCAGCCCAATCAGCAGGGCGGCGGAAAGAAGATTGCGTCGGGCGATCATCGCGAAACCTCATGGAGTGAAGATGCCTTCACCATAGACTGCCACGCTGCGCAGCGAACTCGCCACGCGCGCCAGAGGGATGGCGATCGGCGCCAGCCTGAACGCGGCTCAGGGCGATTTCGTTCGCGCCTGTGCAACCTGGGCTGCCAGGCCGTGGCGCTGCAAGACCGACCGGATGGCAGGCAATTGCGCGACGACAGCCTCGTAGCCCAGGCGCCGTGCCGTTTCCCGGCCCTCGGCATCGTCCATGCCCGCGGGCGCGATCGGCGGAGCGATCAGCACGTCGATCGCCAGCATCAAAGGCAGGCCTGCGCGCAGCCAACGCGTTCCCATCTCGCTCAATTCTGCGCGGCGCCCAGCCGGACCAGCTCGGCAGAAGGCAGGACCACCACGCCCCGGGACGTGGGAACGGTTCGTACCAGCGCCTGGGCAACGGCCTCGGCGTGTACGGGCTTGTAGGCGCCGGGGAGGATCGGCGCGAGCAGTCTGGCGACGGGGATCGCGATGATCTCGCCGTACCGCGTGGCCTGGCCCAGGCCGTCCCGGTAGTCCAGCAGCAGCGAAGGTTGCGCGATGACCAGCGCCGTGAAGGGCATGGCCTTAAGCGCATCTTCCAGTTCGCCCTTGACGCGGGTATAGAACATGGACGACCGGGCATTCGCCCCTGCTGCGCTGACCAGCCCCACGCGCCGCGCGCCCGCCGCAAATGCGGCCTGCGCCACGGCCAGGTTGGCATCGAAGTCCACCGCTCGGAAGGCCTCCTTGCTGCCGGCCACCTTGATCGTGGTGCCCATGGACAGGTACACCTCGTCGACCTGCGCCAGCGTGGGCAAGCGGCCGAAATCCACCTGGTGGACCTGGAGCCTGGGGTCGCGCACAGCCAGGGGGCGGCGGCTCAGCACATGGACCTCCGAGACCGTCCGGTCGGCCAGCAGGGCCTTCAGCATCAGGCCGCCCACGAGTCCGGTGGCACCCGCCAGCAGCACTTTGCGTTGTTTCTCTTGCAGGGTCATGAGTGTCGTTCTCAGTTCAGGCGCATGGCATTGCGCGCGGTATCCGGCGTCTGCCCGGTCCATTCCAGGAAGGCGCGGTAAAAGGAGTTGGGATCTTCGAAACCGAGCAGGAAGGCGATTTCGCCGGCAGTCATCGTCGTGCTCCCGAGGTAGTGGCGGGCAAGACTTTCCCGGGTGGTGTTCACCAGCGAGCGGAAATTCTCCCCTTCGTCTTCGAGGCGGCGCTGTAGCGTGCGCTTGCTCAGCCCCAGGCGCTCGGCGGCTTTCTCGATGGTGGCCGTGTTGCCGGGCAGCAGCTCCAGCAGCACCGCACGCACGCGCTCGGCCATCGTGGCTGTGGCGTCCAGTTCGCTGAGCCGACGGCGCAGTTCGGGCTCGAACACGCGCCACATGCCTTCGTTCACGGTCAGGAACGGGCGCAGGGCATCGGCGGCGCCAAAGGTAATGGCCGGACGCTCGCCACGTTGAACGGGCACGCCGAAGAAGCGCTGGTAGCGCGGCGCACAGCTAGCGGGCGGAAGCTGTGGCAGGGCCACCCGCAATGCCTGCACGGGCTCGCGTGTGGCCAGGCGAGCCAGCCGCAGGAAGAACGCGACCTCGGCCACCTGCAGCGAATAGGGCAACTCGGTCTGCACCGACAACCAGCGCGGCGACACCGTCAGCGATCCGGCCTCATCCACGTCGACCTCGAGCCTCATGGGCGCCACAAGTTGCTTGTATTTGGCCAGGCGCTGCACCGCCTGCATCAGGTTGGCACTGCACAGGGCGGCGAACAGCGGCGGATCGAATACCTCGGCCGAGACCATCTCGACGAGGCGCAACGGAAACATGGGGTCGTTCGCTTCCAGCTCCAGCGCGCGCCAGAAGCGGAAGTACTCGTCCGTGTCGAGCCCGCGATCTGCGCGATGAAACAGGTCTTCAGGCAGACGCGCCCTGCGCAGCACGTGGTCGGGCTGCACGCCGAAGTCCTTCAGCAGCGTGCGCCATGCGATATCCAGAGAGAAAGTGAGGTTGCGTGCCATGGGTGTGCACCAAAAGTCGATGATGGCCGGACGGGGCCCGGTGTGCGGTAACAGCTTAGCTGTTGAACCGCGATCGGATACATGCAATGCGCGCCAAATCGATCGCAGGATGTGACATTCGAGGGGGGGCGGCAGTTGCACAAGAGATAGCGGGCGGGCGCAAGGCATGCGAAGAATCCAAACGATTCTTTACGGCATGCTTACTGTCAACCGTCGCGTCGCGATGACCGTTCATACTCGGCAACGCGGCTTTCTCCCGGCGGCCCGTTCATCGTGCGACGGTCCCGGTTCGAATCCATGCCGGTTCTTTTCGGCAAGACCGCGCGACCATCATCGGAGCCATATGGCATTTCGTCCGTCCTTGCGAACAGCAGCCACGCTTTCCGTTCTTTGCGCGGTGATGCTGGGCGCGTGCGCCGCCGTGGCGCAGCACCCTGCCGACGCGACCGTTTCATCTCGATCGCGCACCGGCACGCAGCTGAAGACCGTGCCCGGCGCCCGGATGGCCGGCGCGCCTTTTGTGCACCCCGGCCTGCTGCATACGGAGCGCGATTTCACGCGCATGCGCGAGAGCGTCGCCGCGCGGCGGCAGCCGTGGTTCGACGGCTGGCAACGCCTGGTTGCCAATCGGCATGCTTCGCTCGACTGGAAGCCGAATCCGCAGCCGGCCATCTATCGCGGCCGAAACCCCGACCACCCGGAAAATTACGCGACGCTCTTCAATGATGCCGCCGCGGCCTACGCGCTGGCACTTCGGTGGAAGATCACCGGCGACGACGCCTACGCGCAACACGCGATAGGAGTCCTGAACGCGTGGTCGCGCACGCTGACGACGATCGGCGGCAGTTCCGACAAGTTCCTGGCTTCCGGTATTTACGGCTACCAGTTGGCGAACGCGGGCGAAATCCTGCGCACGTCTCCCCTGTGGCGCGCCGACGACTTCCGGCGCTTCCAGTCGATGATGCTCGACGTGTTCTATCCGATGAACCACGACTTCCTGGTTCGGCACAACGGCGCAAGGATCGACCACTACTGGGCCAACTGGGATCTCGCCAACATGGCGTCCATGCTGGCGATCGGGATCCTGACCGATCGCCACGACATCTACGCCGAAGCGGTCGACTATTTCAGGCATGGCGCCGGCAACGGCTCGATCGAACATGTGGTGTGGAAGTTGTATCCGGACGGGCTGGGTCAGCTGCAGGAAAGCGGGCGCGACCAGGGGCATGCCATGCTCGATATTGCGCTGCTCGGGGCGTTCTGCCAGATGGCCTGGAGCCAGGGAGACGATCTTTACGGATATGACGACAACCGGTTCCTGCGCGCAGCGGAATACGCCGCTCGATACAACCTCGGGAAGGACGTGCCTTACACGCAATACACGAACAGCGATGTCACGCAGCCCGTCATCTCGCTGAATTCGCGCGGTAACGAGCGCCCTGTGTGGGCACTCGTCTATAACCACTACGTCGTGCTGAAAGGGCTCTCCGCGCCGGACGTCGAGGCCTTTGCCCGCAAGGTCGCGCCGGAAGGCGGCGGTGGCGACTATGGTCCCAACAGCGGCGGCTTCGATCAACTGGGATATGGCACGTTGACGTATACGCTCGAATGACGGGCAGCTGTCGGCGATCAGCGATCAGCGAATCGTGAACCCACGGTTCGCCGCCGAATTTGCCCCACCCCGAGACAGCGAGGTAGATCGCTTCCGGTGCGGACATCTTGCCGGATGCCGCTCGCATCACGGCCGAGCTTGAAGACAGTCGCCAGGATGGCCGGCCCTCGATCGCGAAGCGCGTTGGCCCAAGACCAGGGCCTCGTCACGCACGGCGCATCCGCCCGCCGGATCACATCAAATCGATCGGCAGCGTCTTGTCGAGATTGTCGTGCCAGGCGCGAATGGTCTTCGGCACGGTCTTTTTCCACGCCGGCACGTTCGAGAAGTAGCGCATGCGCACCTTGTCATGGGCATCGAACACGAGCAGCCCGATCCACAATTCTGTGTCCCGGCGCATCACGATCGCGGCGTTCGTCGTCGCGATGCCGCGCACCCAGTACGACTTCACGTCGGCGTTCAGGCCGTCAAGATCCTGCTCGTCCGCGCTGGTGTTGATCGTATCGACGAGCGTCTGATAGTCGGCGCCGAGCAGCGTGTGCGCGATCGCGTTCTGGTGCGCGTCGGCCAGCACCTTCAGCGTCACGAGGTCAGCCGCCTGGCTCGCCTGCGCCTTCGACGCCGTCACGTACTCGCCCGAATTCACGACGCCCGCACCGGCGCCACAATCGGCATCGCCGCCCTGCTGCGCGACCTGCACGCGGCCGCCCTTGCGGCTGAAATCGAGCCGGCATCGATCCTGGCGAAACGTGCCGCGCTCGCCGTGCAGGTCGATATCGCCGCCGAGTCCGCCGGTATTCGCGCCGTTGTTGCCACTCAGTTCGAAGTGCAGACGCGGTGCCGTGCCGGTGAACGTCAGCACGCCGCCGAACGACGGGTTGTCGCTGTCGCGATACCACGTCTGTTGCCAGCGGTCGGCCGCAAGCGGCGCGCCGTTCAGGCTCGCGAGCCGCTCGCGATAGCGATCGCCGAGGCACGACGCATCGTTGCCGCAGCGATCGCGCTGCTTGAGCCATTTCAACTGCGCCGCCTTCAGCGCGGCGGTATCGCCGCTTTTCGCGAGCGTCTTCTTCCACGCCGCCGCCAGCTGGCCGTCGAGCGACGACAGCCCGGCGTCCGCGCAGATCGTCTTCTCGGTCGGCGAAGCGGCTTTCGCGCAGTCGAAGCCGGCCGCATGCGCGGCCATCGGCGCGATCGTCAGTATTGCCAACATCATGGCGGCTCGCGGGGTCACGCTCCACGCATGCCGGCCGCGAAGCGCAGCTTGCCCTCGCTCGCCGGCGCGAGCACTCGATCGGTTCTGGGTTGTCATGGCCTGGATCGTCGCTGGTTCGCGGGCCTGTAGAAACGCCATGCCCGCAACGTTCGAGGTAAAAATGCCCGGCGCGGCATGCGGCACTCGCCCCGCCCGCCGAAGCGTAACCCGAACCGGGCGCGCCATCCACACCGATCACGCGCACGATGCCTCGGCCTTGCCTGTTCGCGCCGTGATGGCGACGCGCGAAGGCCGGCAGCGCGAGCAGGCGTCAGCCGTCGAATGGCACCAGTTCGTAACTCGTGCTCCGGCCACCGGACGACGAGCGATGCAGCACACCGCGCGCGACGAGCTGCTCGATATCGCGCAGCGCCGTGTCTTGCGAGCACTTCGCGAGGGCGGCCCACTTGCTGGTCGTCAGCTTCCCTTCGAAACCATCGAGCAGGCGATTCATCACCTTGACCTGACGTTCGTTCATCGCGAGGCCCGCACATCGCTGCCAGAAGCGCGCCTTGACCAGGACCGCATCGAGCGTCGTGTGCGCGTGATCGACGGCCCGACCCAGCGCATCCAGAAACCACGCGAGCCATGCCGTGACGTCCAGCGAACCGCGCTGCGTGCGCTCCAGCACGTCGTAATACGCATTGCGCTCGCGCTGGATTTGCGCCGACAGGCTATAGAAGCGCTGCGGGCTCCGATCAGCGCGCGCCAGAACCAGATCCCCGAGCGCGCGTGCGATACGGCCGTTGCCGTCGTCGAACGGGTGGAGCGTGACGAACCACAGGTGGGCCAGGCCGGCCCGGATCAGCAAGGGCTCGACCGGCGTCGCATTGAACCACCGCAGGAAGCGCTCGATCTCGTTCGGCAGGCGCGCGGCAGGCGGCGCTTCGAAATGCACGCGTTGCCGGCCGATCGGCCCGGACACCACCTGCATCGGCCCGCTCGCATCCGTACGCCACGCGCCGACGGTGATCCGCGACATCCCGGAATAGCCGGTCGGAAAAAGCGCCGCATGCCACCCGCGCAGCCGGGCTTCGGTCACCGCCTCCGCCGAACGGGCCGTCGCGTCCAGCACCATGTCGACCACGCCCTCGACATGGCGATCAACCGGCGCCAGCGCCCCAATATCGACGCCGAGCCGGCGCGCAATCGATGATCGGACCGATGCGACGTTCAGGTTGTCGCCCTCGATGGCGCTGGTCTTGACGACATCCTCCGTCAATGCGGCCAGGCTGGCCTCGTCGCGCAGTGCAAGGCCGACATCCGCCAGTCTCCCGCCCAGCGCACCTTGCGCACGGCTGACATCGACCAGTAACGTCGCGAGTGCCGGGAGGTCGAAGCGCCAGGCGGGCCAGTCGGACGACTGCCAGATGAAGGTGTAATCTCCGCTCATGATGCGGAGATTATCCCACCGATTCACCGCATGACTCAACAATCTCCGTAACTCCTGCGGAGATTATGCTTCGATTCACCGCACGCGCCGCACGCCCGCGCCTCTACCGCCGCCGGTCCGCGCCGCCGTTCGCCGCCGGCACGGCCTTCCCCAGCCGCTCGGCCAGAAACCCGATGAACGTCCGCAGCGTGACGAACCCTTCCCGGTGCTGCGGAAACACCGCGTTCAGCGTGATCGGCGGCGGCGCGTATGCGTCGAGCACCGGCACCAGCGCGCCGCTGTCGAGTGCCGCGCCGACGATGAAATGCGGCAGCAGCGCGATGCCGAGCCCCGCGATCGCCGCGTCGCGCACGACTTCGCCGTTGTTCGCGACGAGCGGCCCCTGCACGTCGAAGGTGCGCGCCATCCCGTCGACCCGGAATTCCCAGCCGACGCGCCGCTCGCGCCCGTACATCAGGCACGTATGGCCGGCGAGGTCGGCCGGCGTCGCGGGCGCGCCGTGCCGCTTCAGGTAAGCGGGGCTCGCGCACGCGATCATCTGCCACGCGCCGAGCGCTCGCGCGATCAGCGTCGAATCCTCGAGCGTGCCGATCCGCAGCACGAGATCGAAGCCCTCGCCGATCAGGTCGACCCGCCGATCGGTCAGGTCGACGTTCAGCCGCACGGCCGGATGCGCGGACAGGAATTCCGCGATCAGCGGCGACACGTGCGTGATCCCGAACGACAGCGGCGCGCTGATCTTCAGCGAGCCGTGCAGCTCGGTGCTGCGCACCGACATCGCCTGCTCGGCGTCGGCGACCTCGGCGAGGATCCGCTGCGCGCGCGCATAGAACTCCTGCCCCGATTCCGTGACCGCGAGATTGCGCGTGTTGCGATGCAGCAGACGCACGCCGAGCGACGCCTCGAGCGCCATCGTGCGCCGGCTCACGAACTGCTTGGACAGCATCAGCTGGTCGGCCGCCGCCGTGAAGCTGCCCGCATCGACGGTCGCGACGAAGATCCTCAGGTCGTTGAGTTCCATATTGTCCACTCCATAGCGACAGTCATTATCTCCACGGCCATTTATTTGTCAAATAGATTGACCTAAGATTCATCTCAACGAACGGCCGGGCCCACTTCCGAGGTCCGGCGACATCCAGGAAAAATCATGATCGAGACTCGTGCAGCAAACCAACGTGGCCGTGCCGAGCATGGCTGGCTCAGCTCCCGTCACACGTTTTCTTTCGCGAACTACTACGATCCTAAGCAAGTCGGCTTCTCCGACTTGCTGGTGATCAACGACGACCGCGTCGCGCCGGGCCGCGGCTTCGGCACGCACCCGCACCGCGACATGGAAATCCTGTCGTACGTGCTCGACGGTGCGCTGGAGCACAAGGATTCGATGGGCACCGGGTCGGTGATCGTGCCGGGCGACGTCCAGTTGATGAGCGCGGGTACCGGCGTGCGTCACAGCGAGTTCAACCACTCGCACGAGACGCCCGTCCACTTCCTGCAGATCTGGGTCGGACCGTCCGAGAAGGGTGCCGAGCCGCGCTATCAGCAGACGAACATCGCGGAAGCCGACAAGCGCGGCAAGCTCACGCCGATCGTGTCGCCCGACGGCAACGGCGGTTCGCTGAAGATCCGTCAGGACACGCGGATCTACGCGGGCCTGTTCGACGGCGACGAGCGCGCCACGCTCGAACTGGCACCGGGCCGCTTCGCCTACGTGCATGTCGCACGCGGCAGCGTGACGGTCAACGGTGTGACGCTCGGCGAAGGCGACGGCGCGCGCATCCGCGACGAACAGGCGCTGACGTTCGCCGACGGCAAGGATGCCGAAGTGCTGGTATTCGACCTGCGTCCGGTCGAAGTGACGGCCGAGTGGGCATGACGCCCGCTTGGAACCTCGGGCCCCGCTGAAGGCGGGGCCTTCTTAATCGGAGATTCGCAACATGGCCAAGGTACTCGTTCTTTACTACTCGTCCTACGGGCACGTCGAAACGATGGCGCAGCACGTCGCGGAGGGCGCGCAATCGGTGCCCGGCGTCGAGGTCACGCTCAAGCGCGTGCCGGAAACCATTCCCGCCGACCAGGCGAAGGCGATCGGCGTCAAGGTCGACCAGGCCGCCCCCGTCGCCACCGTGGACGAACTCGCGGGCTACGACGCGATCATCTTCGGCACGCCGACCCGCTTCGGCAACATGGCCGGCCAGATGCGCACGTTCCTCGACCAGACCGGCGGCCTGTGGATGAAGGGCTCGCTCGTCGGCAAGATCGGCAGCGTGTTCGCGTCGACCGGCACGCAGCACGGCGGCCAGGAAACCACCATCACGTCGTTCCACACGACGCTGCTGCACCACGGGATGGTGATCGTCGGCGTGCCCTATGCATGCAGCGGGCTCGTCAACATGAACGAGATCACGGGCGGCACGCCGTACGGCGCGACCACGCTCGCGGGCGCAGACGGCAGCCGCCAGCCGAGCGCGAACGAACTCGACATCGCCCGCTACCAGGGCAAGCACGTCGCGGAACTCGCCGCGAAGCTCGCGTCGTAACGCGAACGAATGCCGCGCGTGCCGGGAAGCCCCGAGGCCCCGAGGCCGCGGCGCGTGGCGCTTGCGCGGCACACACACGAGCGAACGGCGCCGGTCGAACCCGGCGCCGTTTTTCATTGAACCAACGTCGGCCCTTGCCGGCCGCCTGCGGCCGTTTGCAGCCGTTTGCGGCCGTTACTGGCCCGATGCAGGCGCGGCCGGCGCCGGCGCCGCCTTCGTCGCGGGCGCCTTCTCCACCGCGTTCTGCGGATAGTTGCTCTGGTCGTTGGTGAGCCGGTAGCCGGTGCCCGTGCCGATCGCCTTCAGGTCCTTCGCGTGACGCGCGCGCGCTGCCTTGCGGGCAGCTTTCTTCTGCGCCTTGTCGAGTTGCTTCTGCGTCGGTGCGGATGCCGGATTCTCAATAGGCGCGGACGCCGGATCCTGCGCATATGCCGCCGGCGCCGCGGTCAACAGCAGACCGAACGACGCCGTTACTGCCACTGCCACCGAAACCACGCGAGACTTCGTCATGACCGGTTCTCCTTGTCGATTGTTGGATGTGGGTCGAACGCCGGCCCGCACGCGACGGACGTCGGCGTGCCGCCACGGCGCCGATGCAACGTTAGCCGATCGCTGCGCAAATGTCCGTGCCGGTTCCTGAATTCTCCCGATAACGGCCACGATACATCCGCGGCAGGCGCCCGGCGGGCCGGCGCCGAGTGCGCGGCCATCAGGGAAACCGATAGCATCGCGCGCCGCCGCTGCCCTGCACCGCTCAGATCCAGCGCGACAGCACCGGCAGCAGGATCGGCACGACGAATGCGGTCAGCACGCCGTTCAGCCCCATCCCGAGGCCCGCGAACGCGCCGGCCTCCTCGCTGACCTGGAATGCGCGCGCGGTGCCGATCCCGTGCGACGCGACGCCGAGCGCGAAACCGCGCACGGCCGGCTCGTCGATGCGCAACGCGTTCAGGATCGCGCGGGCGCACACGGCGCCGAAGATGCCGGTCGAGATCACCAGCACGGCGGTCAGCGACGGAATCCCGCCGATTTCCTGCGCGACGGCCATCGCGATCGGCGTGGTCGCGGATTTCGGTGCGAGCGACGCGATCGTCTGGTGCGACGCGCCGAACAGCGCGGCGATGCCGACCGCCGACACGATCGCCGTCAGCGAGCCCGCCAGCAGCCCGACGAGCAGCGGCACCGCGGCGCGCCGCAGCTTCGACCACTGGCGGTACAGCGGCAGCGCCAGCGCGACGGTCGCCGGGCCGAGCAGGAAGTGAACGAACTGCGCGCCCTCGAAATACGTCGGATACGGCGTGTGCGTGATCGTCAGCAGCACGACGATCAGCGCGACCGCGATCAGCACCGGGTTCGCGAGCGGGTTGAAGCGCGTCCGCGCATAGATGGCCTGCGCAATCAGGTACGCGATCAGCGTGATCGTCAGGCCGAGCAGCGGGGTCGCGGCGAGGTAGACCCAGATCGCGCCGAGTTTCGGGAAGGCCGTCATTGCGTGCCCTCCGCCGCGCCGTCCGCGCGCCGCTGGCGCCGCAGCAACGCGCGCGTGACGAGCGCCGTCACGGCGATCGCGAGCGACGTGCTCACCGCCAGCGCGACGACGACCGCCAGCGCATCGCCGCGCACGCGGTCGGCCGACACCATGATGCCGACGCCGGCCGGCACGAACAGCAGCGACAGATGGCGCAGCAGCTCGAGCGCGGTCGGCTCGATCGCGTCGGCCACCCGCGGGCGCAGCATCACGAAACCGAACAGCAGCAGCATGCCGATCACGGGGCCCGGCACCGGCAGGCCGAACAGGTAGGACACCCCTTCCCCGAGACACTGGAAGGTCAGCAAGACCGCGAACGCCTGCAGCATGAAGCGCTTCTCCCGAACGTGGCCGCGTGACCGTGCAGCCGATGGGCCGGCGGCATGCGACGCCGGCGTGGACGATACGCGCGATCGTACCAACAATGGGCGCGGCGGGCACCGCGGGCCATCACGCGATCGGGATCGGCACTGAGCCGCTTCGATCCGGCCGCCGGGGTCGCGTTTCGACGGCCCTGCCGCCCCGCTCCCCATGCGAAAGCGGCGGACCTAAGCCCGCCGCTCCGCCGTTCGCATCCGAACCCGTTCGAATGCCGCCCGCAGCCCTACTTCAGGCGCGTCGCGATTTCGTTGGCCATCGCCTTCATCGCCGCCTTGGTCGGCGCATCCTCGGCCAGCGCGTTCAGCAAACCGAAGTCGTGAATCGTGCCGTCGTAGCGCGTGGTCGTCGCATCGACGCCGGCTGCGTCGAGCTTGCGGCCGTACGCTTCACCTTCGTCGCGCAGCACGTCGAACTGCGCGACCTGGATCAGCGCGGGCGGCAATCCCTTCAACTGCGCGGTGCTCGCACGCAGCGGCGACGCGTAGATCTCATTGCGTTGCGCTTCGTTCTTCGTATAGGCGTCCCAGAACCACTTCATCATCGGCCGGGTCAGGAAGTGCCCCTGCTGATACGCGTTGTACGAACCGGTATTGAAGTCGTGGTCCGTCACGGGCCACAACAGGCCCTGGAAGCGGATCGCCGGGCCGCCCTTGTCCTTCGCCATCAGCGCGACGACGGCCGCCATGTTCCCGCCGACGCTGTTGCCGACCACCGCGAGGCGGCTGCCGTCGACGCCGATTTCCGCGCCGTGCGCGGCGACCCACTTCGTCGCCGCATACGCCTGGTTGATCGCGACCGGGTAATGCGCTTCCGGCGACGGCGTGTAGTTCACGAACACCGCGACGGCGCCCGATTGCACCACCAGATCGCGCACCAGGCGCTCATGCGTCGGGAAGTCGCCGAGAATCCAGCCGCCTCCATGGAAGAACATGAACACCGGCGGCGTGCCCGCCACTCCTTGCGGACGCACGATCGTGATCGGCACCGACAGGCCGTCCTGCTCGATCGTGCGGTTCGATACGTCGATGCCGGACAGGTCGACCTTCGCGCCGCGCTGGGCGTCGACCAGCACCTGACGCGCCTTCGCGGGGCTCAGCGTTTCGAGGCCCGGCCCCTTCTGGCCGTTCAGCACGGCGAGCAACCCGCTGGTCGCCGTATCGGGACGGACGCCGTCGCTGCCGGCGGCAAAGGCGGCGGGGACGGTGAACAACGCGGCCGCAACGGCAGCGGCGATCAGCAGCGGCTTGACGATCTTCATGATGAGACTCCTTGGCTCAACCGGTGTATGCAATGAATGACGACGGATTACTTCGTAGTACGTGCGATCAGACGAGCGTCAGCGTGACGTCGATGTTGCCGCGCGTCGCGTTCGAGTACGGGCAGACGATGTGCGCGCGGTCGATCAGCGTTTGCGCGGTTTCACGGTCGAGGCCCGGCAGCGAGATCTTCAGTTCGACTTCGATGCCGAAGCCGTTCGGGATCGCGCCGATGCCGACGCTGCCTTCGATCGCGGCATCCGCGGGAATCGCGATCTTGTCGCGGGCCGCGACGAACTTCATCGCACCGATGAAGCACGCGCTGTAGCCGGCCGCGAAAAGTTGCTCGGGGTTCGCGCCGGCGCCGCCTGCACCGCCGAGTTCGCGCGGCGTGGTCAGCTTCAGGTCGAGACCGCTTTCGGGCACCGTGGCGCGGCCGTCACGGCCGCCGGTGGCTTTTGCATGAGCGCGGTACAGCACTTTTTCGATCGACATGACAGACTCCTTTTCAATGATGAGTGAGTGAAACAGCCTTCCAACCCGGGATCGCGCGCCGACGGCCTGGCCGCCGACATCACGCTTGTTTATCTACTCATAGATAGACATATATCCCCAAAAAATGCGGATGATCGAATCCATCCGCCCGATTATCTATCTACTACGAGATAGATAACTAATCCCAACAAAAGGCGGCGAACCGCCTGACTGCCTGCCCCGTCCGTCAGGACCGGGTTTTCCAGACGGCCTCGACATCCTCGAGACGCGCCCGCGTATGAAACAGCCGACTGGCCAGCACGCTGCCCTGGAACGCCGCGTACAACGTGCGCGCCGCCGTTTCCGGCGTGCCGCTGAACTGCAGCGTGCGCTCCTTCGCGCCCTGCGCCAGCAACTCGGCGAGCCAGTTCTCGTTGGCCTTGAAAAAGGCCTGAACCGCCTGCCGCACGCGCTCCGGCAACGATTCGATGTCCGCCGCGAGCATGCCGCACAGACAGATCTGATTGCCGTCGCCGAGCGTTCTGCCGAACAGCTTCGTGTAGAGGCTCAGCTTGACGTCGGCCGGCAATGCCGGATCGATCGCCCGCATCGCCGCAAGCACTTCGTCGCTGTACGCCGCCACCGCTTCCAGAACGAGATCGTCTTTCGACGGGAAGTAGTAGTGGATGCTCGACGTCTTCACGCCAACCAGATCGGACAGGTCTCGATAGCTGAAGCCGTTGTAACCGCGCAGCATCATCAGCGTGATCGCGTGGTCGAGAATCTGTTCGCGGACGGTTGTCTTCGTTTCCATGGGTCGAACTTTATCTACTCGTAGATAGATAGTCAAGGCTTTTTTTGTGGGGCGCGATGAACGGCCCGGCGAATCCCGGGTGCCGGCTCGCGTGGCGCCGTGCCGCCGCGATTGCTTACAACCGTCCTGCGGCGCGGGCGAACTAATGCGACAACTTGGGACGCGTAATCCGGGCAGAGGCCGAACGCGGCCTGCTCGCGACGATTCAGACAACCGTCAGTGACGCCGCGCTGATGCGCGCCGGTTGAGTATTCGAAGCCGGACGGCAAGCTGACGTTGGACCGGCTGTCGTCGGTGTTCGTCTCGAACGCGAACCACGAGGAAATCGCGATCAACGCGCGCAACAGCGTGCGGGTCACGCCAGAGCGCGGCGGCCGGCGGAACTACCCGGACAGGCGACGACGCGTGGGCAACGAACGTTTCGAATGATCCGCCCATGCTCGGGTCGCGGCGCACCACTCACCGGACACCATCCCTTCGTTCCAGTTTCTTCGTCGACCTAACGAAGCGCACCCCGCTTCGCCTGCGCGATTTCCGCACATGCGCGCCCGAGCGCGTGCCGGCATCGCCCCTCCGTCGCCGTGCGACGCCGGTTCTCTCTCGGAAGGAGTACCTCTTCAAGAGAGTTGTTTGCGCGTTATTGGCCAACGATCGTTGATCGCATCGTACCCAACCCGACTTGACGGAGACCCCCATGAGTTCCCTCCCTGACAGCGCACCGGCGGATTTCCCCGCCGCGCATGGCGAGACGGCCGGACTTCAGCGCAAGATAAGCTGGACCGGCGCGTTCTGGGTCGCGAGCGGCGTACCCGCGCTCGTGCTCTTCTCGATCGGCTCCATCGCGGCCACCGTCGGCAAGCCGTCGTGGATCGTATGGATGATCTCGATCCTGTTCGGCTTCGTCCAGGCGTTTTCTTACGCGGAGATTGCAGGACTCTTTCCGCACAAGTCGGGCGGCGCATCGGTGTACGGTGCGATCGCGTGGGTGCGCTACAGCAAGCTGCTCGCGCCGCTGTCCGTGTGGTGCAACTGGTTCGCGTGGTCGCCGGTGCTGGCGATCGGCTCGGGCATGGGCGCGGGCTATGTGCTGAACATGCTGTTCCCGGCCACGGCTGCGATCAACACCTGGCAAATCACGCTGCTCGATCTCGGCTGGCTCGCGAGCGGCCTGTCGCTGCGCATCAACGCGACCTTCGTGATCGGCGCGATCATCCTGCTCGCGACCTTCGCGGTCCAGCATCGCGGCATCCTGCAGGCCGCAAAACTCCAGATGATTCTCGCGATCGCAGCGCTGCTGCCGCTGCTGCTCGTCGGCGTCTATCCGATCCTGAGCGGCGACCTGCCCAAGTCGCACCTGCTGCCGCTCTACCCGCTCGCGAAGGATGCGGCCGGCCGCGTCATCGACGGCACATGGAATCTGGCGGGCCTGCAGCTGATGGCGGGCGGCCTGTTCATCGCCGCATGGTCGACCTACGGCTTCGAGACGGCGGTCTGCTACACGCGCGAGTTTCGCGATCCGCGCCGCGACACGGTCAAGGCCATCGTCTATTCCGGCCTGCTGTGCATCGTGTTCTTCACGATGGTCCCGCTCGCGTTCCAGGGCGCGCTGGGCCTCGGCCAGCTCGTCACGCCCGAAGTGAAGGATGCGGCCGGCAACGTCACGCAGGCGGCCGTCTACGACGGCGTGCTGTCGCCGGGCATCTTCAGCGGCATGGGCGTCGCCGAAGCCATGGCGCAGATCGTCCACGTCGGCAACCGGGGCGAGTACATCCTGAAACCGATGCTGGTATTCGCGCTGGTGCTCGCGATCATGACGTCGATGGCCGGATCGTCGCGCACGCTGTATCAGGCATCGGTCGACGGCTGGCTGCCGAAGTACCTGTCGCACGTGAACGAGAACGGCGCGCCGACCCGCGCGATGTGGACCGATCTCGGCTTCAACCTGTTTCTGCTGCTGATGTCCGACTACACCGTCGTGCTCGCGATGTCGAACGTCGGGTACATCATCTTCAACTTCCTCAACCTGAACGCGGCATGGATCCACCGCCTCGACCGCGCGAACTGGCCGCGCCCGTTCAGGGCGCCGCGCTGGCTGCTCGCGCTCGGCACGCTGCTGTCGTTCGTCAACCTCGCGCTGATGGGGTTCGGCGCCGACGTGTGGGGCAAGGGCACGCTGGTCTCGGGCCTCATGTTCGCCGCGCTGATCCTGCCGGTGTTCGCCTGGCGGCATTACGTGACCGACAAGGGCCGCTTCCCGGACCAGATGCGGGAGGACATGGCGTTGTCCGGCAGCATGCAGCCGCGCAAGGCCGGCTATCTGCCGTACCTGACGCTGCTGCTCGGCGTGGCGGTCGTCGTTGCGACGCACTGGTTCGCGCCATAAGCGCGCCGTCGCGGTTACGCGCGAATCGAAACGACGCCCGCTTCACGACCGGGCGTCGCGCTTTCGCGCCGGCAATCCGGCGCGGGCGCGGCTGGCCGCGCGAATGCGTCGGCCGCTCAGGCGCCCGACCGGTCGCCCGGCCGCACTTCGAAGATCGCGCCCTCGACGCCCAACACCTCGCCGCTTGCCGAATAAATCCCGACGCCGTTCTCCCACACCGGCTTGATCCGTCCGTCGGCGCACCTGATCCGATACCGCAGATCGAAGACGCCGCGCACCGCCAGCGCCTGCTGTACACCCGTCCACACGTAATCGGCATCCTCGGGCACGATCAGCTGCCCGAATGCATGCGCATGCCCGTCGAGAAACCACTGCCGCGGATAGCCGGTCAAGCCCTCGCATCCGGCGCTCACGTACTCCATCGTCCACAGCCGGTTGTTGCGGCCGCGGTAGACGAGGCCCGGAATGCTGTCGAGCAGCCCCGCGACGCTTCTCAGGTGTGCCTGCGTCGAAGTCTCGCGACGGCGGTCGAGCGTCACGTCGGACAGCGCAACGGACGAGCCGCCGGCATTTCTCTTCAACGACACCTCGAACCAGCGCAGTTCGCCGTCCGGACGCACGCAGCGCAGACGCTCGCGGACCCCGCCGCGCGCGATCGCCCGCGCACGCTGCAGCATGCCGCTCCAGATGCGCCGGTCCTCCGGATGCACGTAATCGACGAAGCGCCGACCGGCCGCGGGCCGTTCCATCGCGTCGGTCCACGCGACGTTGAAGCCGGCGATCCGTCCCGCGCCGTCCAGCTTCAGCAGCGCGAGCGGGCAATCGTCCACGTCGAACGCGCCGCTCGACGGCTGCGTCGGCTGAAGAGGCTGAGTCACGCGCGCGGCGTCCTTCATCACGCCACCCGTTCCCGCGTCGATGCGCCGATCGCGCGCCGGTGCACCGATGCCGCCAGCTCGAGCCGCGTTCGCGCGTCCAGTTTCCGCAGCAGGTTCTTCACGTAGACCTTCACCGTGCCCTCGCTGATGCCGAGCACGCGCGCGATCTGCTTGTTGCTCATGCCGTCGGCGATCAGCGTCAGCGTCTGCGTCTCGCGCGCGGTCAGGTCGGCCGGCCGCGCGTCGGCATGCGCGCCGGCGACGCCGTCTTCGTCGGCGAGTTCGTCGTCGAGCACCACGAGCCCCCGCATGCAACTACGCACGTAGGCGAGCAGCGCTTGCGGCTCCGACTCCTTCAGCACGTAGCCGTCGGCGCCGAGCCGCACGGCCGCCCGCAGCTCGTCGCGCTCCATCGACGCCGTCAGCAGCACCTTCACGCAATCGACTTCCTTGCGCCTGAGCCCGTCGAGCACCTGCAGCCCGCCGAGCCCCGGCATGTGCAGATCGATCAGCACCAGCTCCGGGCGCAGCATGCCCGCGAGCGAAATCCCCTGCGCGCCGTTCGACGATTCGCCGACCACGCGGAATTCTCCGGTCGCACCAAAAAATTCGGCCACGCCGCGGCGAAACAGCGGGTGATCGTCGATCAACAGCAGCGTCGTCGGTTCCATCAGGATGTCTCTCCGAATGTCGCGCCGTCCGGCACGACAAGTATCACGCGCGTCCCGCGGCAGGCGCCGCTGTCGATCGCGATGCGTCCGCCGATCGCCGCCGCGCGTTCGCGCAAGATGTCGAGGCCGTAGTGGTTCAGGTCGGCCGATCCCTCGCTGAGCCCGATTCCGTCGTCGACGACGGATACCTGCAAACCGTCGCCGTCGGTCCGCAGCGTGATCCACGCATGGCCGGCCTGCGCATGACGCACGACGTTCGACAGCGCTTCACGGACGATCTGCAGGATATGCAGCGCGATGCGCGGATCGATCCGCAGGTCGGGCACGCGATTGTCGAGTTCGAACACCACATCGCAGCGGCGCGAGAATTCCGCGACCGACTCGGCCAGCGCCTGCTGCAGCGAGCGCCCGTCGAGCGTCAGCCGCGCGCTGGTGATGAGCTCGCGCACCTGGCGCTGCAGGCGTGTCGTCATCGTGCGCAGTTCGGCCAACAGCGGGTTGCCGGTCGTGTCCTGTTGCTGCAGGCGAGCGACCAGGAACGACATGAAGCCCAGTTGCTGCGCGACCGAGTCGTGCAACTCGCGTGTCAGCGCCTCCGACGGGTTCGTCGCGTCGCGCCCGTGCGCGTCGGCGGGCGCGCGACGCATCAGCGCCGCGCGGATCGTGATCGCGACGATCTCGAGGTCCATCAGCAGCGTCGGCGCCGCCGGCAGCGCGACGTCCAGCACCAGCACCGCGTCGCCGAGCGCGCGCACCGCGCGCCCGTGACCCTGCCCGACGCAGTCCGGACACAGTTCGCATGCGCCGTCGCTTGCCCCGTGCCGCAGCTTGCAGCGATGCCCCTGCGTGCATCGCACCAGCGTGTCCGGCGCGGATTCGTAGCCCGCGCCGCCATCGAGCGCGAGCACGATCCGCGCGTCCGGCAATTCGCGCGCGAGCCCTGTGAAGAACGCGTGAAACGCCACGTGGCGTGGCGCGCCATTGACGTATCCGGCCAGAAACGCGAGCAGCGCGTCACGCATGCGCGTCGGCAACGACGCGCCGCCGGCGGGCCGCATGCATCGGTCGGTCAGGCTGTCGTCAGGAGTCACGGTCGTTCGGCACGGACAAACCAGGATCGAATCACAATGCAAGTTCCATGCCTTTCGGCGCCGTTCCGGCGCGCTACCTCTTAGGGCGTACCTCCTCTTCAGGATTGAACGGCAATTACTGGCAAGAAACTATGTTGAACAACAGGAACGCAAACGTGACGCCACGACCGTCGCCGAGCGTACGCCCATTCATGATGCAAACGCCCCATTTTGGGAGCCGATCGATGCACTCAATTGAACCGTTCGCAGCCCGCAGCCGGCAACCGGCCCATACGCCGTTCGTGCCGCCGAGTTTGCCGCACTATGCGCCGCTGCAGCCCTGCGCCGAGGCCCGCTCGCATCTCGTGGTCGCGCAAGGCGACGCGCTCCACGCGCTGCCGGCGTTCATCAACGCGCTCGCCGGGCTGCCGGGCAGCGCGCTGCTCGTCACGCTCGGCAAGCTGCAGGCAATCGGCCTGCCGACCGTGTTTCACGCGTCGCTCGACACGCTCGAAGACGAGGTGCGGCACCGGCTGGATGAAAGCACGGTCGGCGTGCGTCTTTATGTGTGCGGCGACGAGACGTTCGTCTGGCACATTCGGCGTATCGCGCAGGCGGCCGGCCTGCTGCCCGAGGAGGTGGCCGCGGCCGTGTCCGGCACGCGGCGCACCGTGTACTGCGTGCATTGCGGGACCGCGCATGCGCACGACGGGCATGACGAGCCCGACGAGGTCACCTGCCCGTCATGCGACGTCCGCCTGAGTGTCCGCCAGCATTTCTCCGCGCGACTCGGCGCCTATCTCGGCGTCTGCGCGGATGCCGACCAGCCCTGCGCGGGAGACCGCGCATGAGCCTGCTCGACGTTCGCGTGGCCGAAGCCCGCATGCTCACACCCGTCGTGCGCGAACTGGTGCTGACGGCGCTCGACGGCCCCCTTCCGGCGTTCTCGTCCGGCAGCCACGTGCAAGTCGTGCTGAACGACGGCGGCCGCACCTATCGCAATGCCTATTCGCTGGCGGGCGATCCGGCCGAACGAAACCTCTACCGGATCGCCGTGCGCCGTCACGCGTCGTCACGCGGCGGCTCCGCGTTCGTGCACGACCGTCTGGAACCCGGCGCGCGCCTGCGCATCACCGCACCGGCGAACCTGTTCGCGTTGAACACCACCGCGCGCCATCACGTTCTCGTCGCGGGCGGCATCGGCATCACGCCGTTCATCGCGCATCTCGCGGAACTCGAGCGCCGGCAAGCGAGCCACGAGTTGCACCATGCGTACCGCGCGGGCCTGACGGATGCCTATCGCGCATCGCTCGATGCGCGGCTCGGCGCGCGCTTTCACGGCTATGACGGCGTGCACGCACGCTTCGATGCGATCGCGATGCTGCAAAGGCAGCCGCTCGGCACGCACGTCTACGTGTGCGGCCCCGCAAGCCTGCTGGACGCGGTGCGCGCCGCGGCCGCCGCGCTCGGCTGGCCGGCCGGCCGCGTGCACTGGGAAGCCTTCGTGGCGCCGGCGCCGGGCCAGCCGTTCGCGGTCGACCTGCGCCGCAGCGGCCGCCGCATCGCGGTCGGCGCCGAGCAGAGCCTGCTCGAGGCGCTCGAATCGGCGGGCATCGACGTGCCGAACCTGTGCCGCGGCGGCGCATGCGGCCAGTGCGCGACGCGATATCTCGACGGCACGGTCGAGCATCGCGATGCGTTCCTGGACGCCGACGCGCGCGCCACCCATCTGATGCCCTGCGTATCGCGCGCGTGCGGCGCCGCATTGACCCTCGACCTGTGAGATCCGAGCCATGAGCGTATTCATCAAGCCCGCGCAAACCTATCGCGACGACTTCTCGTTCCGCAACAGCCCGGCGGCGATCGCGCGCTTTCCGTTTCCGTTCCCCGAGGACCGGTACATGTATTCGGTCAACCTCGAGCCCGCGACGCCGCGCGATCCCGGCTCGGTCTTCGCGCACCACTTCGACATCGACGAGCACTACCGTTCCGAGATCGCCGAACGCGCACGCGTGCTCGACGCCGATCCGCGCCGCGCGATCGTGATGCCGCACATGGAGACCGCGTGCTGGGACACGCTGGAGATGATCATGACGCATCTCGCGCACGACTATCCGGCGTGGTTCACGCTCGAGCGCGACGGTGATCGCTGGCACTGGCGGAACCACGCGCTCGACCTCGACCAGGCATTCGTGTTCGGCGACGCGCGCACGCTGCCGTACGGCCCGCTCGAATACGTCATGCGGCAGACGCAAGGCGACATCGCGCTGCTCGACCAGCGCGACGGCGACCTGTACATGGACGCCGGCGTCGTCACCGGCCCGGCCGACTGGTCGCTCGCGTTCGATGCGGGCATGAGCTTCAAACAATGGCACGCGCCGGTGCCGCTCGCGCACCAGGCGGGCGTATTCGACCGCGCGCTGAAATACCTGCTCGGGGTGCAGGCAGGCCACCCCGTGCGCCGCCTGAACTGGACGCTGACCATTCATCCGCGCCTCGACACGTCGCCCGAGACCTATCACCAGTGGGGCGCGGACCGCGGGCGCGTGACGCCCGACAACGTCGGCGAAGCCGTGCACCTGCGCGTCGAGCTGCAATTGATGGCACGGCTTGCGCGCAGCAATGCGCTGATGTTCGGCATCCGCACCTACCTGTGCAGCATGGCCGACCTCGTCGGCAACCCGGTGTGGGCGCGCCGGCTGCACCGCGTGCTGCGCGACCTGCCCGACCCGATCGCCGAATACAAGGGCATGACCCGCTACCGGCACACGCTCGTCGAATGGCTCAGCCGGTTCGACGTCCACGCCTGACCCGGCGTTTTCCGTAATCGACCTTCACTTTCGTTTGGAGCATTCAAGATGGCGAACTCCTGGCGCATCTCCGCCCTCGCGGACCGGCATCGCGCACTCGGCTCGAATCTCGAGGACTGGAACGGCATGGGCACCGCATGGACCTATGCGACCGATCTCGCCGACCACCACGAGGCCATTCGCACCCGTGCCGGCCTGATGGACGTATCGGGGCTGAAGAAGGTGCACTATGTCGGCCCGCACGCCGAAAGCCTGCTGAACTGGGCGACGACGCGCGACATCGGCAAGCTGTATCCCGGCAAGTCGGTGTACGCGACGCTGCTCGACGAGAGCGGCAAGTTCATCGACGACTGCATCGTCTACCGCACCGGCCCCAATGCGTTCATGGTCGTCCACGGCGCGGGCGCGGGATACGAGCGCCTCGTGCGCTCCGCGTATGGCCGGCAGGTCGCCGTGCTGTTCGACGACGACCTGCACGACCTGTCGCTGCAGGGGCCGGTCGCGGTCGACTTCCTTGCCGAATACGTGCCGGACATCCGCAACCTGCCGTACTTCCACCATGTGCAGACGCGCCTGTTCGGCCGGCCGGCGATGATCTCGCGCACCGGCTACACCGGCGAGCGCGGCTACGAGATCTTCTGCAAGGCCGCCGACGCGCCGTTCATCTGGGACACGATCCTCGACAAGGGCCGGGCGATGGGCATCGTCCCCTGCGCATTCACCGCGCTCGACTGGCTGCGCGTCGAGAGCTACCTGCTGTTCTATCCGTACGACAACTCCGAGATGTACCCGTTTGCCGACGAGCGCGCCGGCGACACGCTGTGGGAACTCGGCCTCGATTTCACGGTGTCGCCCGGCAAGACCGAATTCTGCGGCGCGGCCGAGCATTTCCGGCTCGCCGGCAAGGAGCGGTTCCGGATCTTCGGCGTCGAGCTCGAGGCCGCGAAGGCCGCGCAGGCCGGCGACACGCTCTGGCACGACGGCAAGGCGGCCGGCGTGATCACGTGCGCGATGTATTCGCGGCTGACGGGGCGCTCGCTCGCGCTCGCCCGCCTCGACGTCCGGCATGCCCGTGCGGGCGTGCCGCTCGTGGTGAAGGGCAGCGTCGAGACGCGCGCGACCACCGCGCTGTTGCCGTTCGACGATCCCGACAAGAAAAAGCGCACCGCCGTCGGCTGACGCGTTGACGACCATGCATGACCGGCGACGGCCGGCCTTTCCCGCATTCCGATCCGTTTCGAGGACACACGACGTGAATCCGAACTACATCCTGACGATCAGCTGCCCGGCCACGTCCGGCATCGTGGCTGCCGTCACCGCCCATCTCGCCGCATCGAACTGCTACATCGGCGAGCTGGCGCAATACGACGACGAGGTCAGCGGCACGTTCTTCATGCGCGCCGTGTTCCGCTTCAACACCGGTGCGAACGGCAACGTCGAGCAGCTGCAGCGCGATTTCGCAGGCGTCGCCCGGGATTTCTCGATGCAGTGGCAACTGAAAAGCGCCGGCGAACCGATGAAGGTGCTGCTGATGGTCAGCAAGTTCGACCACTGCCTGTCCGACCTGCTGTACCGCTTCCGCAAGGGCGAGCTGCGCATGCAGATCACCGCGGTCGTGTCGAACCATCTGGATCTGCGGCCGATGGCCGAGCGCGAGGGCATCCGCTTCATCTACCTGCCGATCACGCCGGACACCCGAACGGGGCAGGAGGCGGAGCTGATGCGCATCGTCGACGAAACCGGCACCGAACTCGTCGTGCTGGCCCGCTACATGCAGATCCTGTCGAACGACCTGTGCGAGCGGCTCGCCGGCCGCGCGATCAATATCCACCACTCGTTCCTGCCGGGGTTCAAGGGCGCGAAGCCGTACCACCAGGCGTTCGAGCGCGGCGTGAAGCTGATCGGCGCGACCGCCCACTACGTGACGTCCGACCTCGACGAAGGGCCGATCATCGAGCAGGAGGTGCAGCGCGTCGACCACGTGCTGCAGCCGTCCGATCTCGTCGCGATCGGACGCGACACCGAGACGGTCGCGCTGTCGCGTGCGGTCAAGTATCACACCGAGCACCGCGTGTTCCTGAACCAGAACCGCACGGTGATCTTCCGATGAGCGGCGCGACGATCATCGACGGCAAGGCGATCGCCGACGCGCTGCTGGAATCCGTCCGGCACGACGTCGCGCGGCTGCGCGGCGGCGGCGTGCTGCCCGGCCTCGCGGTCGTGCTCGTCGGCGACGACCCGGCGAGCCACGTCTATGTGCGCAACAAGATGCTGCGCGCGCAGCAGGTCGGCATCCGTTCGATCGAGCATCGGCTGCCCGCCGACACCGCCGCGTCCGACTTGCTCGCGCTCGTCGCCGAGCTGAACGCCGACCCCGACGTCCACGGGATTCTCGTGCAGATGCCGCTGCCCGCGCCGCTCGACGCCGCGGCCGTGATCGACGCAATCGATCCGCGCAAGGACGTCGACGGCTTCCATCGCGACAACGTCGGCGGGCTCGCGCTCGGCCAGGACGCGCTCGTGCCGTGCACGCCGTCGGGCTGCATGCATCTGCTGCGGGAGATCGTCGGCGACTTGCGCGGCAAGCATGCAGTCGTCGTCGGGCGCTCGAACATCGTCGGCAAGCCGATGGCCGCGCTGCTGCTCCAATCCGACTGCTCGGTGACGACCGTCCACTCGCGCAGCGCGAACGCCGCCGAACTGTGCCGCCAGGCGGACATCGTCGTCGCGGCGGCCGGCAAGCCGGGGCTCGTCGATGCGGACTGGATCAAGCCGGGCGCGGTCGTCGTGGATGTCGGCATCAACCGCATCGAATTCGGCGGCGCGACGCGGCTCGTCGGCGATGTCGACCACGACAGCGTGGCGCGCGTCGCCGCCGCGTTGACGCCGGTTCCGGGCGGCGTCGGTCCGCTGACGATCGCCTTCCTGATGAAGAACACCGCGCTCGCGGCGCGGCGGCAGCGCGCGACGTGACCCGCGTCCGCGCACGAACGGCACGCGCCGTTCGCCGAACCACGGCTAACCACTTCCAACGAGGTAGAACGCGATGACACAACGTGTTGCAATCATCGGTGCGGGCCCGTCCGGCATGGCCCAGCTTCGCGCCTTCCAGTCGGCCCAGGCGAAGGGCGCGGACATCCCCCAGCTCGTCTGCTTCGAGAAGCAGCGCGACTGGGGCGGCATGTGGAACTACACGTGGCGCACCGGCACCGACGAACATGGCGAGCCGGTCCACGGCAGCATGTACCGCTATCTGTGGTCGAACGGCCCGAAGGAATGCCTGGAGTTCGCCGACTACACGTTCGAGGAACACTTCGGCAAGCCGATCGCGTCGTATCCGCCGCGCGAAGTGCTGTGGGACTACATCAAGGGACGCGTCGAGAAGGCCGGCGTGCGCAAGGACATCCGCTTCAGCACCGTCGTGCGCCAGGTTGCGTTCGACGACGCGAGCGGCCGCTTCACGGTGACCGCGCACGATCTCGACAAGGACGTCGTGTACGCGGAAGACTTCGACTACGTCGTGAATGCGTGCGGCCATTTCTCGACCCCGAACATGCCGAGCTTTCCCGGCTTCGACAGCTTCGGCGGACGCATCCTGCATGCGCACGACTTTCGCGACGCGCTCGAATTCAAGGACAAGGACATCCTGCTCGTCGGCAGCAGCTATTCGGCCGAGGACATCGGGTCGCAATGCTACAAGTATGGTGCGCGCAGCATCACGAGCTGCTATCGCACGGCGCCGATGGGTTATCACTGGCCGGCGAACTGGGAGGAAAAGCCGTTGCTCGAGCGCGTGCGCGGCAACGTCGCGTTTTTCGCCGACGGCAGCAGCAAGAAGATCGACGCGATCATCCTCTGCACCGGATACCAGCATCATTTCCCGTTCCTGCCCGACAGCCTGCGCCTGAAGACGAACAACCGGCTTTGGCCGCTCGACCTGTACAAAGGCATCTTCTGGGAACGCAATCCGAAACTGATCTATCTCGGCATGCAGGACCTCTGGTACTCGTTCAACATGTTCGACGCGCAAGCCTGGTACGCACGCGACGTCATCCTCGGCCGCATCGCGCTGCCCGGTTTCGACGCGATGCACGCCGACAGTCTCGCGTGGCGCGCGCGCGAGGAAACGCTGGTCACCAACCAGCAGATGTTCGAGTATCAGGGCAGCTATATCCAGGACCTGATCGATGCGACCGACTATCCGAGCTTCGACATCGCCGGCGTCAATCGCACGTTCCTCGCGTGGAAACACGACAAGCACGAGAACATCATGGGCTATCGCGACAAATCGTATCGCTCGCTGATGACCGGCACCCAGTCGCCGCCGCATCACACGCCGTGGCTCGACGCGCTCGACGATTCGATGGACGCGTACCTCGGCGAGCGTGCGCCCGAGCCGCGCGTTCGCGCCGGCTGACTGTCGCGGCACTGCGCTGTCGCGTCACCCGACCGGGCCCCGGGTGCCGCGACGCCCGACGTGCCGTTCGCGGCCGCGCGCATCGCGGGCCGCGCCCGTCCACTCATTCAAGGAACGTCCATGCTCATTCGACCACCGACCGTGTCGCGGCCGCACGAACCTGCGTTGTCCGCGCATGCGGCCGGCCGCGAACGCCATCGTGTCGCCGGTGCGGGGCTCGCCGCCGTCAAGCTCGATGCCGGCGATGCGCTGCAGGTGATCGACGTCGAAGGCCGGCAGCGCGCGGAGCTGCTCGCATTGCGCGTGCGCGACGGCGGCAGTGCGCTGGCCGCGCTCGCCCTGACGCCCGACGACAGCGCACGCTTCATCGCCGAATGCCTGAACGGCGCTTCCGCAGCACAAGCGGATCTCGCCATCCTGCTCGAACGGCACGGGCTGACGGGCAAGCCGTTGCCCGACGGCGCCGTCCTCTGGTCCGGCGACACCCGCGCCGGCACCATGCGCACGTTCGTCGCGACGGAGCCGATCGTCGCGATCGTCGCGGCGCCCGGCGGCCCCGTGCCCGTGGACCGGGCCGGCCAGCCGGCGACGGAGCTTCAGCTGTCCGTCGTGCGCGCGGGCGCGTCCGCTGCCACGCAGACGAGCGTGCCGCTCGCCGATCCGCTCGCGGATTTCGTCATCCGTCCGGGAACGGCCGTCGCGTACACGGTCGCGGCCGGCGAGTACCTGCAGATCGTCGACGTCGACGGCAGGCAATGCTCCGATTTCGTCGCATTCGATCTCGACGCGCTCGGTGCACACCGGGAAGTCGGTCTCGATCCGACCGTCACCCGCACGCTGAACGGTCATGCGTATCCCATGCCCGGTCTGTACTCGCGGTTCTTCGATCAGCTCATGCAGCCGATGCTCGAAGTCGTGCACGATACCGTCGGCCGGCACGACACGTTCGCGCTCGCGTGCACCGCGCGCTATTACGACACGCAGGGTTACCCGGGCCATGCGAACTGCAGCGACAACATCAGTGCGGCGCTCGCCGAATACGGCATCGCCGCGCGTCCCGGCTGGCCGGCGATCAATTTCTTCTTCAACACCTCGATCGACGCGCACGGCCAGATGACGATCGACGAGCCGTGGTCGCGCCCGGGCGACTACGTGCTGCTGCGCGCGCTGAAGCCGCTGCTGTGCGTCAGCACGTCGTGCCCCGACGACATCGACCCCGCGAACGCGTGGCAACCGACCGACATCCGGATCCGAACCTATTCGAGCGAGGCGCGCTTCACCATGTCCACCGCCATCAGACCCACCCCCGACGCCCCGCCCGTGCTGACGCGCCAGTCGGGCTTCCACGCCCGCACGTCGGCGCTCACGCGCCACTTTGCCGACTACCGCGGCTGGCACCTGCCGGCGCGGTTCGACGGCTACGGCGCGATCGACGAATACTACGGCTGCCGCGAGCGCGCGGCGATCGTCGATCTGTCCGCGTTGCGCAAGTTCGACGTCACCGGCCCCGACGCCGAGGCCCTGTTGCAATACTGCCTGACGCGCGACGTGCGCAGGCTCGCGGTCGGACAGGTCGTCTACTCGGCGATGTGCCATCCGCACGGCGGAATGCTCGACGACGGCACGCTGATGCGGCTCGGCCCCGATACGTTCCGCTGGATCTGCGGCGACGATTTCGCGGGTATCTGGCTGCGGGAGCAGGCGAACAGGCTCGGCATGAAGGCGTGGGTCAAGTCGTCGTCCGACCAGATCCACAATGTCGCGCTGCAAGGGCCGCGCAGCCGCGAGATCCTGCGCGCGCTGATCCGCACGCCCGCGACCCAGCCGTCGCTCGACAGCCTCGGCTGGTTCCGCTTCCTGATCGGCCGCCTCGGCGGCGACGACGGCTGCCCCGTCATCGTCAGCAGGACCGGCTACACCGGCGAGCTCGGCTATGAGGTCTGGTGCCATCCGCGCGACGCGCAAGCCGTATGGGACGCGATCTGGGCGGCGGGCCAGCCGCACGGACTCGTGCCGCTCGGTCTCGACGCGCTCGACCTGTTGCGGATCGAAGCCGGGCTCGTGTTTGCCGGCTACGAATTCTCCGACGAAACCGATCCGTTCGAGGCCGGCATCGGCTTCAGCGTTCCGCTCGCGACGAAGACCGATGACTTCGTCGGGCGCGACGCGCTGCTTCGCCGCAGCGCGCATCCGCACCGCCGGCTCGTCGGGCTCGAACTCGCCGGCAACGAACCGGCCCGTCACGGCGATTGCGTGCACAACGGGCGGGCACAGGTCGGCGTCGTCACGAGCGGCATGCGCTCGCCGATCCTCGGCAGGAGCATCGCGCTCGCGCGAATCGACGTTCACCACACGGAGCCGGGCAACGTGCTCCACGTCGGCAAGCTCGACGGCCAGCAGAAGCGCATCGACGCGCGGGTGACCGCCCCGATCTTTTACGATCCGGAGAAGGCGCGCGTGCGCGGCTAGCGGATGCGATTGCCCCTTGCACACACCTGCAGGCAACCGAAGCGTTCGGGATCAGGTCATCCCGTGGGATGCGATGATTTCCTCGGTGCGGTCCCAGAGGCGCCGGGCGAGATCGGCGTCCCGGGCAAAGGCCGAGGATTCGGCAGGGCGGCAATCCGCAAAATAACGGCCGGTGACGCCGTTCAGCGCAGGATGCGCGGCCAGCAGGCACGTTGTCGCGGCGCCCTGCGGCACCGTTTTGCCGAACAGCATCGCAGCCGAGACGATCCAGTTGAACGGCCCGCGCATATGCCGATGCAGCCCCGTGGCGCCAATCAGTCCCGGATGGAGTGCGTTTGCAGTGATTCCGACATGACCCACTCTGCGTGAAAGCTCGTTCGCGAACAGGATGTTGGCGAGCTTCGCCTGGCCATAGAACGGAAAACCGCGATAGCCGTTGCTACCGTCGAGATTGTCGAAATCAATGCCTTTCCCGCCTGGAGCAAAGCGATGGGAATGACTGCCCACAATGACGATCCGGCCCGGGCGCGAGCGGTTGATTGAAGGCAGCAACCGCGTCACCAGCAGATGATGGGCAACATGGTTGACGAAGAACTGCTTTTCCACGCCGTTCACCGTCTCCAGCTTTGGCAGCGCCATTATCGCGGCATTGGTGACGACGGCATCGAGGGTCACGCCGCACGCGCGAATGCGGTCGGCGGCGCGGGCAACGGAAGCGAGATCGCTCAGTTCGGCTCCAACGGCCATGCCATCTGCGGCGTCGGCGATCGCCAGGGCGGCGCGCGCCTTGTCTTCATCCCTCGCGACGGCAATGATGCGGGCGCCGCGCATTGCCAAAACCCGCGTCGTTTCAAGACCGATACCAGAATTACAGCCCGTGATCAGGATCGTCCGGCCGGAGAGATCCAGGCCCTCGGTGACCTGCTCCGCGGTGCTGCGTCGCGAAAAGCGCAATGCGGTTATCGGGTCCATCACCCTTCTCTCCCATCGTCAGGTTCATTACGACACCTGGCCGCGCCGACGCTGAAGCCACCGGGACCACCGGCAATGGCGACTCGCTTGCCGACGAAATTCCCCATGGCGCGGTTTTCATAAATTCCCGTTACTTCATTATGTGATTTGCATTGCATTTAATCATTATCGAAATGCGCCAAATAACTCGCATTAGACGCCATCGGGAGTGCCCACGAAAACTTGCACCACTAGTGATTTATTTTTGAAAAACAAGAAAATCGCGCGACCGAAACATTATAATTTGTTAAATCCCATTTGCACCTATCTGACATCGCTATCGCCCACGGTGTTATGGATAAAGTTTTCCATGAAGACATCTGAAATCATTCGCGACGTCGCAGCCGAGATAGAAGCAATTTTTCGCGAAAACGATCTCGCTGCGCCAAACCCTTCGGCCCTGGAACAACTTGAGCTTCTGCATAGTCGCATTCGCGCTCGCTGCGGCTACTGCGCCGACAGGGTAGGTCACATCAGGATCCTCGTCCAGGACTTCTACAGCGTTCGCAGACATCAATTTCATCCCCAGGGTGCCGACGGCGTACTGTGTGATATCCGTACGAATCTCGAGGCGATTCGTTCATGGTCGAAGGTATGGGAGGAGCACGGCAAGTAACTTCCGCACTGGAGCGCTGGCAATCGAAGTGTTCGTCGGGCAGAGAGATGAACGACGAATTGCTGCCGGATTCAGTCATCCGTCGATGCGCTCCCTTAATCAATCTCGCCGCCCCGCTTTACAACCGATGCAGTTCGGCCGCCCCGGATAGGGGCGGCGAACCGGCACACAATGCGCGTTTGCGGCTACGCCGATCGTCACGAATGGTAAGCCGTCTCCCCGTGCGAACTGACGTCCAGACCCTCACGTTCGCGCTCACCGTCGACGCGCAGACCGATCGTCATGTCGACCAGCTTGAATGCGGCAACCGACACGACCGCCGACCACACGAGCGAGGTCCCGACGCCCCAGCACTGCGCAATCAGTTGCTCGCCGATGTGGTAGTCGGCGACCTTGTTTGCCACGTAGTCGTAGATCCCGGTTCCGCCCAGCGACGGCGACGCGAATACCCCGGTGAGCAGCGCACCCGCGATGCCGCCGATGCAGTGGACCCCGAATACGTCGAGCGAATCGTCGACGCCGAGCAGGCGCTTGAGCCCGTTGACGCCCCAATAGCAGACGATGCCCGCGATCAACCCCATCGCGATCGCGCCCATCGGCCCGACGAACCCACATGCCGGGGTGATCACGACCAGCCCCGCGATCGCGCCGGACACCGCGCCGAGCATGGACGGTTTCTTCTTCAGCGACCATTCGACGAAGGTCCACGACACCGTCGCCGCACAGGTTGCCAAAAGCGTCGTGACGAAGGCGAGCGTCGCCGCGCCGCTTGCCTCGAGCGCGGAGCCCACATTGAATCCGAACCAGCCGACCCACAGCAGCGACCCGCCGATCATCGTCATCGTCAGATTGTGCGGCGCCATCGTCTCCCTGCCGAACCCCGCCCGCTTGCCGATCATGATCGCGCCGACCAGCGCCGCGATGCCTGCATTGATATGCACCACGGTGCCGCCTGCGAAATCGATCGCGCCCTTCTGGAACAAGAAGCCGGCCGTCGCGCCGGCCTTGTCGGCCGCCGCGGCGCTCGTGTAAGCGTCCGGGCCCGCCCAGTACCAGACCATGTGCGCAATCGGCAGGTACGAGAAGGTGAACCACAGCACCATGAACGCCAGCACCGCGGAAAATTTCGCGCGTTCGGCGATGCCCCCCACGATCAGCGCGGGCGTGATCGCGGCGAACGTCAGCTGGAACGACACGTAGATGAACTCCGGAATGACGACACCCTTGCTGAAGGTCGCGGCGGTCGAATCCGGCGTGATGCCGACCAGGAACGCCTTCGAGAGCCCGCCGAAGAACGCGTTGCCTTCGGTGAACGCAATGCTGTAACCGTATACCGCCCACAGAACGCCGAGCAGGCAGAACACCACGAGCGTCTGCATCAGGATCGACAGCATGTTCTTCGCCCGCACCATTCCGCCGTAGAAAAGGCCGAGCCCGGGTGCCGCCATCATCACGACGAGCAGCGTCGCGACGATCATCCACGCGGTGTCGCCCTTGTTCGGCACCGGCACCGCCGCCACCTTGTCGTCCGCGAACCCGGGTAGCGCCAGCAATGCGAGCCACGCGCACAGAATCCAGCCAATCGTCTTTTTCATGTCGTTTCCTCGAAGCAAGGCATGCACCGCCCCGCGATGCACGCGATAACCGATGACGAACCAGCAAAATCGGGAATGACCGCGACACCGCACGGAGGCACCGAGCGGGTCGCGGCGTCTGAAGCGACCGACGACATGACGCCGCCCGCTACTGCGCGGCGCCATGTCGCGCGCACCGTCACACCGCGGTCATGACCGCTCGCCCGGAATCCACGACGTGCCGGCCAGCGGCACGCGCGCCATCGCGGCCGCCTCGACCGTCAGCGCGACGAGATCTTCCGGCTCCAGGTGATGAACGTTCTGCTTGCCGCAGGCGCGCGCGATGGTGGTCAGCTCCATGTTCAGCGTCTTCAGGTAATTGCGCACACGACGCGCACCCTCTTCCGGCTCGAGACGCTTTTCGAGGACCGCGTCCTGCGTCGTCACGCCCACCGGGCACTTGCCGGTATGACAGTGGTGGCAGAAACCCGGCGACGTATGCAGCGCCGCGTAATCTGCCGCAGCCGAATGCAGCATGCCGTCCTGGAAGTACGATTCGCTGTTGCAGCCGAGCGCCATCAGCACCCCCTGGCCGATCGCGACGGCATCCGCGCCGAGCGCGAGCGCCTTGGCGACGTCCGCACCGGTGCGAATGCCGCCCGACACGATCAGTTGAACCTGCCCCTTCATGTTCAGGTCCTCGAGCGCGGCGACGGCCTGACGGACCGCCGCCAGCGTCGGAATGCCCACGTTCTCGATGAAGCAGGTCTGGGTTGCCGCCGTGCCGCCCTGCATCCCGTCGACCACGACGACGTCCGCGCCCGCATGCACTGCGAGCTTCACGTCATTGAACGTGCGCGTTGCCCCGACCTTCACGTAGATCGGCTTTTCCCAGTCGGTGATCTCGCGCAGTTCCTGGATCTTGATCGCGAGATCGTCCGGGCCGGTCCAGTCCGGATGGCGGCTTGCCGAACGCTGGTCGACGCCCGCCGGGAGCGTGCGCATCGACGCCACGCGCGGATTGACCTTCTGGCCGAGCAGCATGCCGCCGCCGCCCGGCTTCGCACCCTGCCCGATCACGACCTCGATCGCATCGGCGCGGCGCACGTCGTCGGGATTGAAGCCGTAGCGCGACGGCAGGCACTGGTAGACGAGCGTCTTCGACGAACGGCGCTCCTCCTGCGTCATCCCGCCGTCGCCGGTCGTCGTCGACGTGCCGGCCGCCGTCGCCGCGCGGCCGAGCGCTTCCTTGACGTTCGCCGACAGCGCGCCGAAGCTCATCCCGGCCACGGTGATCGGGATGTCGAGCACGACAGGCTTCTTCGCGAAGCGCGTGCCGAGCACGGTCTGCGTCGTGCATTTCTCGCGATAGCCTTCGAGCGGGTAACGCGACAGCGAAGCACCGAGGAACAGCAGATCGTCGAAGTGCGGTACGTGACGCTTCGCCCCGAGGCCGCGAATCTCGTACAGGCCGCGTTGGGCGGCCGTGTGGATGTAGTCGATCGTCTTGCGGTCGTAGCCGTACGACTCTTCCTGCTGCAAGCGGGCGAAATGAATGGGTTTGACTTCCATGGCGTTGCCTCGATGGAGCGTGGATTCAATATTCCTGGTTCGCGTCGGCGTTCCAGTGGTAGAGCGTGCGGGCCGAAGCGATGCGCTTGAATGCACGCGGATCGTGGTCGAGCCCGGCCGCATCGAGGAGCGCCGCGACGGCACTGAAGTCCGCGTCGGCCATCGGCTCGAACTGCGCGTCCGCGCCGAGCGACTTCACTTCACCCTTCACGTAGAGCACCGCTTCGTAGAGCGAATCGCCCAGTGCGTCGCCCGCGTCGCCGCAGATCACCATCCGGCCCGCCTGGGCCATGAATGCGGAGAAGCTGCCGACCGACCCGCCGACGACGATGTCGCCGCCCTTCAGCGAGATGCCGCAACGCAACCCGGCGTCGCCCTCGATCACGAGCAGCCCGCCGTGCGCGGAGGCACCCGCGCCGTTCGACGCGAAACCCTTCACGTGCACCTTGCCGCTCATCATGTTTTCCGCGACGCCGGTCCCGGCGCTGCCCTCGATGACGATCGTCGCGCGCTTGTTCATGCCGCCGGCGTAATAGCCGGCGTGGCCATTGATCGTCACGGTCACGTCGGCGTCCACGCCGACCGCGATGTTGTGCGCACCGTTCGGCGAGGCCACGACGATCGCCTGCCCGTCGAGCACGTCCGCGCTGCCGTGCAGGTACTGGTTGACGTCCCTGACGGTTGCGTGCTCAAGGTCGAATGTCATGCGTTCCATACGTACATCTCCTCGGGTGCGGGTTCGAATACCTTGGCGTTCCTGATGTCCGGCAGATGCGCGAGCGAGCGAAATTCCGACGCGATCGCGACATAGTCGTCGTTCTCGGCAACGACGGCCGGCTTGCATGCGAACGGGTCGCGAATCAGCGCCAGCTCGGTGGGCGTCCCCATCAGGAACGTGTAGAAGCCATCGAGCTCCTCGAAGCCCTTCTGCAGTGCGACCGGCAGCGTGTCGCCCTCGCGCAGTCGCCATTCGAGGAAGCGGCACGCCGCCTCCGTGTCGTTGTCGGTATCGAAGTGAATGCCCTTCGGCTCCAGCTTCCGGCGCACGCCGTAAGGGTTCGACAGCGAGCCGTTGTGGACCAGGCAGAAGTCCTCGCCGGCCGTAAACGGATGTGCGCGATCCGGCGTCACCGCGGACTCGGTCGCCATCCGCGTATGGCCGACCAGGTGAGAGCCCTTGAGGCCGCTGAACGCGTAACGCGCGGCGATCTCCGCGGGCAAGCCGATGTCCTTGTACAGGTCGATCGAGCGCCCGGCCGACAGCAGGTACACGCGCGGGTAATGCTCGTTCAGCCAGTGCCTGACCGTGTCGGCCTGCGCGTGGACGGTCAGCACCGCGTGGTTTCCCTTCGCATCGACACGCGCCGCGGCGTCGACGGACGCCTTCAGCCGATCGAGCATCACGTCCCACGGAAAATGCTCGCCTTCATCCGTAAAGCCCGAGTACAGGCTCAGCTTGCGCTGGTTCGGCTCGACCGCGTCGCCGAACACCGCGAGACCGGCCGAATCCGGGCCGCGTTCGGTCATGCCGATCAGCATCGGCACCATCAGCTCGCCGAGACGGTCGCGCAACGCCGGCGTCTTGACCAGCAATCCTACGATTCCACACATGTTGCCTGCTCCTCAGAAAAATTCGACGTACTGCTTGATTTCCCAGTCCGATACGTGGCGCATGTATTCCAGCCACTCCATTCGCTTGAGCTTGATGAACTCGTCGACCACCGGCCCGAGCGCATCGCAGATCGTCCGGTCGGCCTCGAGCGCGTCGAGCGCCTCGCCAAGGTTTTGCGGCAGCACGCCGATGCCGTGGTCGCGAAGTTTCTGCGCAGGCCACTCGTACAGGTTCTCGTTCGCCGGCGCACCCGGCGACAGGTCGCGGTCGATGCCGTCGAGCCCGGCGGCGATCACGGCCGCCGTCGCGAGATACGGGTTGCATGCGCCGTCCGGCAGACGCAGTTCGATCCGGCCGCCTGGCATCCGCACCATGGTCGAGCGATTGTTGTCGCCGTAGCTGATGTAGGCCGGCGCCCAGGTCGCGCCGGTCAGCGAGCGCCCGACGACGAGGCGCTTGTACGAGTTCACCGTCGGGTTGCAGAGCGCCGCCAGCGCGGACGCATGCGCGAGCAGGCCCGCCGTGAACCGGTAGCCGAGTGCCGACAGGCCCATGCCGAGCGTATCGTCGGCGTCGGCGAACAGGTTGCGCTTGCCGTCGCCGATCGACATGTGCATGTGCATGCCGTTGCCCGGGCGGTTCGCGAACGGTTTCGGCATGAACGAACAGATCATTCCGAGCTCGTTCGCGATTTCCGACGCGGCCATCTTGAAGAACACGTAGTGATCGCACGACGTCAGGCAGTCGGTATACGTGTAGTTGATCTCGAACTGCCCGTTCGCGTCCTCGTGGTCGATCTGGTAGACGTCGATGCCGACCGCGCGCAGCGATTCGGTGAGCTTTTCCAGGAACACGCGCGTGCGGGACAGCCCCTTGTAGTCGTAGCAGGGCTTCGCCAGCGTATCGCTCGAATCGCAAGGCTCGAGCGTGCCCGACGCGGAGCGCTTCAGCAGCGAAAATTCGGGCTCGAGGCCCGTAAAAAGCGTCCATCCGCGCTCGGTCAGGCGGGCAACCTGCTTCTTCAGCGTCACGCGTGAATCGAACGCCCACGGTACGCCGTCGACGTGACCGTCGCACGCGATGCGCGCGAGCCCGGACTGCCACGGCACCGGCGTCAGCGTCGCGAGATCGCCGACCGCCATGTAGTCCGGCCCGTTCGGCTCGATGCCGACACCCCAGATCGCAAAGCCCGCGAAACCCGCGCCCGCGGTCAGCACGCTGCCCAGATGCGCGACCGGCACCGATTTCGCCTTGGCCACGCCGTGAATGTCGACGAATTGCGCGAGCACATACTTCACACCGTGTTGCGCAAGGTATGTCTGCGCTTCGTCCACCGAATCGAAGCGCGGTACGCTTCCGAGTGCGTTGACTGGCAACGGGCTCGCATCGTTCAGGTTCATCGTCTCTCCTTGCAACTGCTGCGTTCACTGGTTTGTGGAATCCGCCCGGCTGGCGAGCGGCCCAATTGCGCGACATGAGGCAAGCACCGCGTCCGGTACGCTGCGATCACGCCTTCTGCATGCGAAGGGATTTATTGTTGTGAAACAATAATTCCCTATATGAAACTTGCGGTGCGCACGCCGGCGGTCCCGACCGTACCGGCGCGCACGCCGCAATCTGCTACCCTTGCCCCTTTTGCCGAGGTCGACGATGCATACCGCTGACGACAGCAAGACCCCGCTCGAACGCTATCTCGGGTCGACCATCCGCGAGCTTCGCCAGAGCCACGGCCTGACCATCGCCCAGGTCGCCGAACAGGCCGGCATCAGCCGCGGCATGCTGTCGAAGATCGAAAACGCACAGACCTCGACCGGTCTCGACGTACTCCACCGCATTGCCCAGGCGCTCGGCGTCTCCATGGCCGTGCTGTTCCGGAACTTCGACGTCCCGCAGGGCGGCGCCCAGCTCGTGAAGAAGGGCGCCGGCATGGAAGTCGTCCGGAAAGGCACGAAAAGCGGCCACACCTACCATCTGCTCGCCTACGACCAGGGTCCGCGTAAAACCTTCGAGCCGTTCCTGATCACGATGGAGGACCAGGCGGAACGCTTTCCCGTCTTCGAGCATCCCGGCACCGAGTTCATCCACATGCTCAAGGGCGTGATCGAATACCGGCACGGTCAGCAGACCTACATCCTGCATCCGGGCGACACCCTGACGTTCCGCGCCGACGTACCGCACGGCCCGGAACGCCTGATCAAGACCCCGATCCAGTTCCTGTCGATCTTCGTCTACGGCCCCCCTGCCGACGAATGACCCTCCCGTCGCGAGAGATAATGCAAGCCTCGTGCCAGGTTTATCTACAGGAATCAAAGATTCCCGTGAATAAACACTTCGGGCGAGATGGCACCCGTGCGTCAGCGGGTGAGAACCCGCTCCCTGCGTGCTGCGGGTGCAGCGCCACGCCAACTTCGGTGCAACGTCGCACTGATACGGGAACCCTGATTACGAAGATGTATCAGCGTTCCTTATGCTGCGAGCCGCGGCAGTGCCGCCAGCGCATCCAGCGCCGCGCAGATCATCCGGCGCACGGTCGGCTGCACGTGGGCCGCGCGTTCGGTGTCGTAGGCGAACGGGAAAGCTTCGTCCATGTAGGTCGACTGGCACATCTCCAGCTGGATCGCGTGCACGCCGTGTGACGGCCGGCCGGACGAGCGGGTGATGAAGCCGCCCTTGAAGCGACCGTTGGCGACCCACGTGAACGGGCTTGCGGCAGCCTCGCGCTCGACCGCGGCCTGCACGGACGGCGCAACGGTCCTGCCGTCCTGCGTGCCGATGTTCAGGTCGGGCAGCTTGCCGTCGAACAGCCGCGGCAGCAGGCTCGCGATCGAGTGCGCTTCCCAAAGCAGCACGTGCCCGTGACGCTCGCGCAGCCGCGCCAGCTCGGCCGCCAGCGCCATGTGGTACGGCTGCCAGTATGCGTCGACGCGGCGACCTTTCTCCGCCGCATCCGGTTCGCATCCTTCGCGATAGACGGGCTCGCCCCGAAACGTTTCGGTCGGACACAAGCCCGTCGTCGTCTGGCCGGGGTACAGGCTCTCGTCGTCCGACGGACGATTGAGGTCGATCACGTAACGCGAAACCGTCGCACCGAGCATCGTCGCGCCGAGCGTGGTCGCGAACGCGTACAGTCGGTCGAGGTGCCAGTCGGTATCGGCGAGTGTCAGCGCGCGGTCGGTGTACGCGTCGCGCAACGGCGCGGGTATCGCCGTTCCCAGGTGCGGAATCGAAATCAGCAGCGGCGCATCGCCGCGTTGCAGCGTGTATAGGTCACTCATCGAGCACTCCGTACGAATCAAAGCAATGCATCTTCGGGTAACTGCGGCACGGCGCGCGCGAGCGCCGGCCGGATCGAATGGTCGAGCACGCCGCGCGTCAGCTCGATGATCTCCGTGACGAAGTCCTCCCACTCGCCCTGTCGGTGCAGGAGAAAGAAATCGCGCCGGCCGAGCCGGCCGCCCGGCAGCGGCACGACCACGACGTCGCCGAGGTAATGGCGCGCCTGCCACAGGCACAGCGGCGTCGAGATCGCGAAGCCGAGCCGGGCGGCAACCAGGCTCAGCAGCGGATCCGTCGCGTCGAATTCGAAGCGCCTCGGGCTATCAATGCCGAGATGGCGCGCGAACCGCTCGACCTGCTGGCCGATCACGGAACGTGCGGTGTAACGGATCAACGGCAGTTCGGCGGCCAGCGTTCGCCAGTCGGCCTGCGGGCGCCCGGCCAGATGCGCGCGCGCGACGACCGCGACGAATGCTTCGGAGAACAACGGGACTTCGACGATACGCGCGTCGCTGAGCGTGGTCTGCGTACATACGGCGACGTCGATCTCCCGGTCATGCAATTGCTTGCTCAAACCCGGCGTGATCCCGGACCACATCGAAATCTGTCGCGACGTGCCCGACACCGCGCGAATCAGTTCCGGGCCGACCGTCGCCGCGAACGAGTCGACGCAGCCGAGCCGCACGGGCACTCGCCCCGCGTCCGACGCATCGCCGACGCGCGTGCTGACCATCTGCGCATGCTCGAGCAGCGGGCCGGCCAGTTCCAGCAATGCCCGGCCGGCGATATTGGGGCGCGGCGGGCGGCTGTCCCGATCGAACAGCACCGTCCCCTGTTCGCGCTCGAGGGCGGAAATCGCCTGGCTGATCGCGCTCTGGCTGACCCCGATCCGCCTGGCCGCGGCGGTCATCGAACCGGTCTCGCACACGGCGACGAAGGCCTGCAGGGCACGCAGGTCGATAGGCGATAGGGTGCGTCGCATAGAGGCTCCAGTGGCGGCGGCGTCCATTCCGGCAATACGGAACGCATGGTGCGCCGATTCGGCCTGCCCGGACGCAGGATGAGGACTTCCGGGCACGTTGCATAAGTTTGCCTAATACAAAATTCGGCGGCACCGCGGCTCCCTAGAATCGGCACGTCGTCCATCCAGAGGGAAGCCATGAGCCACTTCGACTTCATCGTGATCGGTGCCGGCGTGATCGGCACGTCGGTCGCGCATCATCTTGCGTCGCTCGGCGCGCGCAACGTGCTCGTCATCGAACGCGGCATGATCGGCGCCGGCACCACGTCGCAATCGTCCGGCCTGCTGCGCACGCATTATTCGGTCCGCCAGAACGTCGAGCTGGCGCGCTCGTCGTGGTCGGCCTTCAACAACTTCGCCGAATACGTCGGCGACGACGAGGCGTCGTGCGGGCTCGTCAAGTGCGGCTACATGATCTGCGCGCCGGACGGGGCGAAGCTCGAGCCGCTGCGCGCGTCGCTCGACGCGCAACGCGCGATGGACATCGACGTGCAGTTGCTCGATCGGGACGACGCACGTGCCCGCCTGCCGATCGCACGGTTCGACGACGCGGCGCTGATCGGCTTCGAGCCGGAAGCGGGCTTCGCCGACGCCTATCTCGTCGCGACTAGCTTCGCGAAATCGGCACGCCGGCGCGGCGTGAAGATTCTCGAAGGCACGACCGTCACGGGGGTCGTGCGTGACGGCCGCCGCATCGTCGGCGTCGACACGAGTGCCGGCCGCTTCATGTGCGGCACGCTGATCAGTACGCAGAACATCTGGACGCCGGAACTGTCCGGCTGGATCGACGTCCCGCTACCCGTGAAACCGGAACGGCACACCGTGCTGGCGCTCGAGTGCGACGCACGATATTCGTTCCAGATGCCGGCGTTCAAGGACCTAGGCTCACCCGGCATGCTCTATTACCGCAGCTATGGCGGCAGCCAGATGCTGGTCTCCGAGGGCGTCGTCGGCGAGACGCTGAATGCGCCGGAAACCGAACAGGGCGACATTTCGCTGGATTACGTCGCCGAAGTCGGTGCGCAGGTCGCCGAACGCTTTCCCGCCTACGAGACAGCCGGGCTCGCGTCGTCGTGGACCGGCGTCTACGACGTGACCCCCGACTGGAACCCGGTGCTTGGCAACGTCGGCGACATCGACGGACTCGTGGTTGGCTTCGGTTTCTCGGGCCACGGCTTCAAGCTGTCGCCCGGCATCGGCAAACTGCTCGCACAGCATGCGCTCGGACAGCCGACCGACGTGTCGCTCGCCCCTTACTCGCTCGAACGCTTCGCGACCGGCGCGTTGCTCACCGGCAAGTATGGCCTCGGCGCCGTGTCCTGATCTTCATCCTTTCGACGAGACATTCCCATGCCCCTGAAGATACTGGTGCCCGTCAAGCGCGTCGTCGATCCGAACGTGCGCGTGCGGGTCGGTTCAACCGGTTCGATCGAGACGACCGGCCTCAAGATGTCCATCAACCCGTTCGACGAATGCGCGCTCGAGATGGCGCTGCGCCTGCGCGAGGCCGGCCATGCCGCCCAGGTGAGCGTCGTCACGTGCGGCGCGGCCGCTTGCCAGGACGTGCTGCGCACCGGCCTGGCCATGGGCGCCGACGACGCGATCCTGATCGACACCGGCGACGTCGCCGCGTCGCTCGACTCGCTGGGCGTCGCACGGTTGCTCCACGCGTACCTCGGCACGTCGCCTTACGACCTCGTGCTTTGCGGCAAGCAGGCGATCGACGACGACACCGGCGGCGTCGCGCCCATGCTCGCCGGCCTGCTCGGCTGGCCGCAAGGTCTCGACGCGACCGCTCTCGCGCCCGAAGGCGACGGCTGGCGCGTCACATGCGGCGACGACAGCGGCACCGCAACCTGGCGGCTGACCGGCCGCGCCGTCGTGAGCGCCGACCTGCGCCTGGCCGAACCGCGACGCGTGACGCTGCCGAGCATCGTCAAGGCGAAACAGAAGCCGCTTGCCGTCATTCATGCCGCCCGGTTCCCGGTCGATCTCGTGCCGTCGTCGCGCGCGGTACAGCTCGACGAGCCGATGGCGCAGCGCACAGGCCACCGCGTTGCCGACATCGATGCGTTGATCGCCGCGCTCGCCGCACACCACGTCTTTGCTCACACAGGAACCTCCGCATGAGAACGCTCGTCATCGCCGAAACCACGGCCGACCATACGCTGCCGGATACGGTCCGGCGCGTCGTGACTGCCGCAACGGCACGCCGGCATCCTGTCGACGTGCTGGTGCTCGATCCCGCGGCGGCCGCGCAAGCCGCGCTGATCGACGGCGTCGACCGTGTACTCCGGCCCGATCTGCCCGGCACGGCCGGCGCCGTCACGCCGGAAAGCCTCGCCGTGCTGCTTGCCGGACTGGCGCCACGCTACACGCTGATCGCGGCCGCCCATCGCACGCTGGGCCGGAACGCGTTGCCGCGGGCCGCGGCCCTCGCCGGCGCGGCGTTCGTCGCGGACGTGACCGGCATCACGGACGACGGACGCTTCGTGCGCGGCCTGTATGCGGGAAGCATCGTCGCGACCGTCGAAAGCGCGCGAGAGACCAGCTTTGCGACCGTGCGCGCGTCGTCGTTCGCGGCGGCAGGCGCGCGAGCGGAACCGGCACCGATCGATTCCGTGGATGCGCCGCCCGCATTCGCCGCGACGACGCTCGTCGAACGCAACAGCACTCAGACAGCCGGCGTCGATCTCGCGAATGCGCCGATCGTCGTGTCAGGCGGACGCGGGCTCGCGTCCGGCGAGAACATGGTGCGGCTCGGCACACTCGCATCGCGTTTCGGCGCAGCCCTCGGCGCATCGCGCGCCGCGGTCGACGCCGGCTATGCACCGAACGCCATTCAGGTGGGCCAGACAGGCAAGACCGTCGCCCCCGACGCCTATCTCGCATTCGGGATCTCCGGGGCCATTCAGCACCTGGCCGGCATGAAGGATTCGAAGCTGATCGTCGCCGTCAACAAGGATCCGGATGCGCCCATCTTCTCGTTCGCGGACGTGGGCTTCGTGGGGGACCTGTTCGACGTGATGGCTGCCCTCGAACGTCACATCGACGCCGGGGGTGGCGCATGACGCACCCGGATTCCGGGCAGGGCGGCGTCCCGCGCGTACCTGCACCACGTTCATCCAGCGGGAGTGCATCGTCGGCATCGCACTACCCGTCCGTCAGGTTTGTCGATTGCGCGGAAGTCGAGCCTGAAGCCTGGGCGAACGGCGCCGGCGTCACGCGAACGATCGCCAACCGCATCGACGCCGACGGCAACGTAGACTGGCGTATCAGTCTCGCGACGCTCGACGGACCGGCCCGCTTCTCGCAGTTTCCGGGCGTCGACCGGATACTCGTGCCGGTCGACAACGCGAGCGTCGAACTGCGCGCGCAGGACGGGCATCTCGTCGCGCACCCGATCGTGCCAGCATGCTTTCCCGGCGATTTGCCGGTGTGGACGACCGATATCGTGCGACCCACGCACGTACTCAACGTGATGACGCGCCGCACCGCCTGCCGGGCCACCGTGAGCGTGGCGACGCATTCACGCCGCGTGACGCCGGCGCCGACGCATCTGCTGATTTGCGCGGCCGGCCAATGGCGCTTCAGCAGCGCGTCGCTCAGTACCCAGACTCTGCTGCCGATGCATGGCCTGTGGCTCGACGGCCGCAGCGAAGAAATCGATCTGCAGTCCGACGCACTTGACTCCCGCCTGATCTCGATCGCGATCGAGTCGGTCGAACGCTAATCCCTGCCCGCTTATCTGCTCATGTCACACGCTTCGTTTGTCGAACCATACGGCCCACGCGAATCGATGGAATACGACGTCGTGATCGTCGGCGGCGGCCCGGCCGGGCTGTCGGCCGCGATCCGGCTCAAGCAGCTGGCCGCCGAGAAAGGCACCGAGATCGGCGTGTGCGTGCTCGAGAAGGGTTCCGAGATCGGCGCGCACATCCTGTCGGGCGCGGTGATGGACCCGCGCGCGATCACCGAGCTGTTCCCCGACTGGAAGGAACAGGGTGCGCCGTTGAACGTCGAGGTGACCGAAGACCGCTTCCTGTTCCTGTCCGAGAACAGCGCGGTCACCACGCCCAACTGGGCGCTGCCCGACAACTTCAAGAACCACGGCAACTACGTGATCTCGCTGGGCAACGTCACGCGCTGGCTCGGCCAGCAGGCGGAAGCCTTGGGCGTCGAAATCTTCCCGGGCTTCCCGGCCGCGGAGATTCTCTACAACGACGACGGTTCCGTGAAAGGCGTCGCCACCGGCAACATGGGCGTAGGCAAGGACGGCGAGCCGACCGAAAACTTCCAGCTCGGCATGGAACTGCACGCGAAGTACACGCTGTTCGCCGAAGGCTGCCGCGGTCACCTCGGCCGTCAGCTGATCTCGAAGTTCAAGCTCGACGCGAACGCCGATCCGCAGGCCTACGGGATCGGCATCAAGGAACTGTGGGAAATCGATCCGGCGAAGCACAAGCCGGGTCTGGTGATCCACACGGCCGGCTGGCCGCTGAAGTCGGATACGTACGGCGGCTCGTTCCTGTATCACATGGACAACAACCAGGTCGTGGTCGGCTTCGTGGTCGGCCTCGGCTACACGAACCCGTACCTGTCGCCGTTCGAGGAATTCCAGCGCTACAAGACGCACCCGTCGATCCGCGCGTTCCTCGAAGGCGGCAAGCGCGTGTCGTACGGCGCGCGGGCGATCACGGCCGGCGGCCTGCTGTCGCTGCCGAAGACGGTGTTCCCGGGCGGCGCGCTGATCGGCGACGACGCGGGCTTCCTGAACGCGTCGCGGATCAAGGGCAGCCACGCGGCGATCAAGACCGGCATGCTCGCGGCCGACGCCGCGTTCGACGCGCTGCAGGCCGGCCGTCAGAGCGATGAGCTCAACGCGTATCCGGATGCGTTCAAGCAATCGTGGCTGTACACGGAGCTGTACCGCGCGCGCAACTTCAAGCAGTGGATGGCGAAGGGTCTCTACCTCGGCACGCTGATGGTCGGGCTTGAGCAGAAGGTGATGGGCGGCAACGTGCCGTGGACGCTGCACCACAAGCATGCGGACCACGAGATGCTGAAGCCGGCGTCGCAATGCACGCCGATCGAGTATCCGAAGCCGGACGGCAAGCTGACGTTCGACCGATTGTCGTCGGTGTTCATCTCGAACACGAACCACGAGGAGAACCAGCCGGCGCACCTGACCTTGAAGGACGCGAGCGTGCCGGTGAACGTGAACCTGCGCACCTACGCGGGACCGGAGGCGCGCTTCTGCCCGGCGGCGGTGTACGAGTTCGTGAAGAACGACGACGGCAGCGACCGCCTCGTGATCAACGCGCAGAACTGCGTGCACTGCAAGACCTGCGACATCAAGGACCCGACGCAGAACATCGTGTGGGTCACGCCGGAAGGCGGCGGCGGGCCGAATTACCCGAACATGTAACTGCCGAAGAACGCCGCCTCGCGCGGCGTTTTTTTCGTCGGTTCGACGTTCGACATTCGACGCCGCCCGGCTCTCCATCGGGCGCGCGACTCATGTACCGCGCCCGCATCGGCTGCGCTAACGCGCCGCGATCCGCCGACGGAAATGCTCGGTACCGGACACGATCTTGTCGAGCACCGCGTCGAGCGCCCAGAACCGCTCGCGCACGTCGTAGTCGATCGCGCGGCAACGAATCGATCCGAACGTGCCGATCCGTTGGTGATAGATCTTCGCAAGCGCCGGGTAACCCAGCGCTTCCGACACCGCCGAGAGCACCAGGAACGTCGACAACTCGTCGGCCAGCGCCGGATCCGAGCCGCCCTGCGTGCGCAACCATCGGTACAGGTCGGGATGGAAGTTGGTGAACACGCCGTTGAAACCGGCCGACCCCGCCTTCATCGCATCCCATGCGATCGCGGCGTTCGCATTGAGGATCTTCAGCGGCGACCCCGCGGCGAGTGCGACGCGTCGCTTCACCGTCTCCAGATCGCAGCTCACGTCCTTCAACATCACGAAGCGGCCGGTGTCGATGCACGCACGCAGTTCGTCATCGGACAGCAGTCGCCGATAAGGCGCCGGACATTCGTACAAACCGAGCGGCAGATCCGACGGCAACCGGGCGAGCAGCTTGTGAAGATGGTCGAGAAGCGCGGCGCTGCCCTTGCGCTGCGGATCGAGGCGGTTGGTCACGAGCACGACGCCCTGCGCACCCGATTCTGCCGCGGCACGCAGCTCGGCGACCTGCGCATCCAGATCGTCGCTGATGTGCCCGGACGCGACGACGGGCACGCGCCCGGCCACCCGCTCGACCACGAAACGCGCGAGTTCCGCACGCTCGGCAAGACTCAGGAATTGCATCTCGCTCGATTGCGCGACCGCGAACAGCGCATCCGCGCCGTGCGCCAGATACCACTCGACGAGTCGCTCGAGGCCCGCGTAGTCGATCGCGCCGGCGTCGTCGAACGGCGTCAGCATCACCGGTACGATCCCCTCGATGGTTGCGCTCGATTGCCGATGTGGTTGCATCTGTTTCTCCTTCCTTCAGTGAATACGGGGGTGTAGCCGACGGACTCAGGCCGGCAGCGGTCCGGGCGCGGCGCTCGCGGACTGCTCGGGAATCGGTTTGCGCACCAGCAGCAGGTAAGCCATCGCGCCGGCGAATGCGATTGCCGCCGCCGTCAGCAGCGCGGGCACGAACGACCACCTCTGCGCGATGACCCCCGTCAGGATCGGCGCGAGCGCACCGCCGATGAAACCGCCGAAATTCTGGATCGCGCCGAGCGATGCGACACGGCTCGGCGGGGCGGCCGCCGTCGCGAGCGCCCACGAGCATGCCGACGCCGCATTGGCGAGAAAGATCACGACCGAGATGCATGCGAGCGCGACCGTATTGCTCTGCACGAGCGCGGCCGGAATCGTGAACGCGACCATCCCGAGCATCGCGACGACCACCGCGTTGCGCCGGCTCACGACCGGCGAGCGGCTGCGGCGCGTCACCAGATCCGAGAGCCAGCCGGCAACGAGCGAACCGACGAACCCGCACAGGAACGGCACGGATGCCGCAAACCCGGTGCGCACGAGGCTCATGTGACGCTCCATCGTCAGGTACCCCGGCAGCCAGGTCAGGTAGACCCAGTTCAGATACACGGAACCGAAGAATCCGAGCAGCATGCCCCAGGTCGTGCCGTGCGAAAACAGGCTGCGCCAGTCGGCGAAGGTCAGTTTCGGCATCGCGACGGCCGTCTGCGCATCGGTATCGAGATATGCGCGTTCCGCCGCGGTCAATTGCGCGCGCGCCGGATCGCGGTACAACGCAAACCAGACGACGGCGACGACGAGGCCGAGCGCGCCCGTCACGACGAATGCCCAGCGCCAGTTGAACGATGCGACGAGCACCGCGAGCAGCAATGGCGCGAGTGCGGTGCCGAGCGGCGACGCCGCGTTGAAGATGCCGGTCGGCGTACCGCGCGCACGCAACGGAAACCAGTTGCTCACCACCCGCGCCGCCGACGGGAACTGCGGCGCCTCGCCGATGCCCAGCACGATGCGCGCGACGATGAACCAGCCGAAGGTGGACACGATGCCGCCCGATGCCTGCGCGAGCGACCAGACGATCAGCCCGATGCCGAGCAGCCGGCGCGGCCCGATGCGATCGACGAGTCCGCCGACCGGGAACTGGCACAGCGCGTAGCTCCACGAGAACGCCGACAGCAGCAAGCCCATCTGCGAGAGCGACAGCCCGAGATCGCCCCGGATTGCCGAACTCGCGACGGCCAGCGTGCCGCGGTCGAGATAGTTGACGATCCCGCTCGCCATCAGCAGCGCGAGCGCAATACGTTGTCCGCGCCGGATACGTGGCGGCGCCGTCGGAACAGCATGATTCTCGTTCATTGCGTTTGTCTCCATGTCCTGAATGGTTTCCGGGCCTCGGTCTGTTCCGTCTTCGCGGAATCTACGCGGCCCCACGCTCCACTTCCTCGCGTGTCGGAATCGACGTCTGCGCGCCGTGGCGCGTGACGCTGATCGCGGCCGCACGCTGTCCGAACGCGATCGCGTCGTCCATCGACGCGCCGCTCGCCCGGGCGGCCGCGAAGCCGCCGACGAAGGTATCGCCGGCCGCCGTCGTATCGACGGCGACCACCGTCATCGCCCGATGGCGGCCGCTCCCTGCACTTCCGCGCCAGCAGACGCCGCGCGCGCCCAGCGTGACCAGCACGTTGCCGACGCCCTTCGCGCGCAGCGCTTCGGCGGCCCGCACCGCGGAGGCGTCGTCGCCGACGGCAATGCCGGTCAGCGACTCCGCTTCCGTTTCGTTGATGACGAGATAGTCGATGCGGGCCAGCAATGCGTCGAACAGCGGCCGGGCCGGCGCCGGATTGAGCAGCACCGGCGTGCGATGCGCGATTGCACTGCCGATGGCGCGCGCGACGGTCTCGATCGGCACCTCGAGCTGGCACACCATCAGCGCCGCGCCGGCAATCGCGTCGCGCGCCCGGTCGATCAATTCGGCATCGAGGCGCGCGTTTGCACCGGGCACGACGACGATGCTGTTCGCGCCGTGCGCATCGACCGTGATCGTCGCGACCCCGGTTGCCTCGCCGTCGATCCGGTGCAGATGCGTCACGTCGATGTGCTCCGCCGCCAGCGCGTCGTGCAGACGTGCGCCGAACGCGTCGTTGCCGACGCAGCCGATCATCGCGACCGACGCACCGAGGCGCGCGGCGGCCACCGCCTGGTTCGCCCCCTTGCCGCCGTGAACGGTCTGGAACGTGGTGCCGAGCAGCGTTTCGCCCGGCACGGGCAGCCGCGGCGCATGCGTGACGAGGTCGACGTTGACGCTGCCGACGACAGCGATTCGGGGTGGTCTGGTGTGGGTCATCATCGAATGTAACCGCTTACATTTTCGACGGACAAAATGGCCTGATCGGCCTTCGTCGACGAAAACTTCACGATGCGGTTGAAATCTGTGTCTGACATAATACGGAGTAGCATCAAGATAGCGCTTACATTCTCACAGGCGAGACCGGGATTGCAAGCGGGACCACGATGAATCGAGGGTAAACGATGGCGTTTTTGACCACACGCGGAGCCTGCAGGGCAGCCGCGCCCGGGGATGACCGATGAGTACGCCTTCATCCGGTGGTGGCACGGCGCGCGCGCGCCGCGGCAGCGGCCGGTCGGTGCTCGGCGACGTCGCGAAACTCGCCGGCGTGTCGACCGCGACCGTTTCGCGCGTCTACAACGATCCCGGCAAGGTCTCGGCCGACGTGCAGCAGCGCGTGCGCGACGCGGCACGTGCGCTGAACTGGATTCCCAACGCAGCCGGCCGCGCACTCGCCTCCACGCGCACCCACATCACCGGGGCGATCATTCCGACGCTCGACGACCAGGTGTTCGCATCGCAGGTAGCGGGCATGCAGGCGGTCATGGCCGAGCACGGCATCACCCTGTTCCTGGGCTGCTCGAATTACGATCCGGCGCAAGCGCTCGCGCAGGTGCGCGCGATGCTGTCGCGCGGCGTCGAAGCGGTGTCGCTGGTCGGCGAAGCCTATCCGCCGGAAGTATTCGAACTGCTCGACCTGCATCGCGTGCCGTATGTCGTCACCTATGCTTACCGCGACGACAGCCCGCACTGCTGCATCGGCTTCGACAACCGCGCGGCATTCGCGCGACTGACCACGCACCTGCTCGAGCTCGGGCATCGCGATTTCGCGATCATCATGCAGCCTTCGGCCGACAACGACCGCGTGCAGGCCCGCCTGCGCGGCATTCACGAGACGCTCGCCGCGCGCGGGCTCGCGGTCAGGCCGATCCACCAGCACGAGGGCGCGGCCACGATCGCGTTCGGGCGGGCGAGCCTGCGCGCAATTGCCGACAGCGGCGCGACGCGCCCGACGGCCGTGATCTGCGGCAACGACGCACTCGCGCTCGGCGCCCTGCTCGAGGCGCAGGCACGGGGCATCGACGTGCCTTCGCAGCTGTCGATCACCGGGTTCGACGATGTCGCGCTGGCTCGCGAAATCCGGCCGGCGCTGACGACGATGTGGGTCGACACCGATGCGATCGGCCGCAAGGCCGCCCGCGCGTTGCTCGACGCACTCGAAAACGGCGCAGCCGGGCCCGGTTGCGCGGTACTGCCGGAGCTGCGGGTACGCGAATCGGCCGCGCCGCCGGACGCGCCGGCCCAATGAAAGCGGGGCGCCGCAGGCGCCCCGTTTCGCATCGAATCGGCTAAATCGGTCGAACCGGCGAGTGCCGGCTCCGTTGCATCAGGTCGCGCTGCCCGCGATCTTCGGCGTCGGCGTCTCGACGTCGCCGCACTGCGCGCGATGGCGCAGCGCGTGGTCGATCAGCACCAGCGCGAGCATCGACTCGGCGATCGGCGTCGCGCGAATGCCGACGCACGGGTCGTGGCGGCCGAAGGTTTCGACGGTCGCTTCTTCACCGGACTTCGTGATCGAACGGCGCGGCGTGCGGATGCTCGAGGTCGGCTTGATCGCGATCGACACGGTGATGTCCTGCCCCGTCGAAATCCCGCCGAGCACGCCGCCTGCATGGTTGCCGACGAAACCGGCCGGCGTCAGTTCGTCGCCGTGCACCGAGCCGCGCTGCGCGACGCTGTCGAAGCCCGCGCCGATCTCGACGCCCTTCACCGCGTTGATGCTCATCATCGCCTTCGCGATGTCCGCGTCGAGCCGGTCGAATACCGGTTCACCCCAGCCGACCGGCACGCCCGACGCGACGACGTCGATGCGCGCACCGATCGAATCGCCGTCCTTGCGCAGCGCGTCCATGTAGGCTTCCAGCTCCGGAACGATCGACGCATTCGGCGAGAAGAACGGGTTCTCGCGGACGTGCGACCAGTCGACGAACGGCACGTCGATCTCGCCGAGACCGCTCATGTAGCCGCGCACTTCGACGCCGAAGCGCTCGCGCAGCCACTTCTTCGCGACCGCGCCCGCGCCGACGATCGGCGCGGTCAGGCGCGCGGACGAGCGGCCGCCGCCACGGTAGTCGCGGATGCCGTATTTCTGCCAGTAGGTGTAGTCGGCGTGGCCGGGGCGGAACGTCTCGACGATGTTGCCGTAATCCTTGCTGCGCTGGTCGGTGTTGCGGATCAGCAGCGCGATCGGCGTGCCGGTCGTCACGCCTTCGAACACGCCGGACAGGATCTCGACCTCGTCGGCTTCCTGGCGCTGCGTCACGTGCCGCGACGTGCCGGGCTTGCGGCGATCGAGCTCGACCTGGATGTCGGCTTCGGTCAGCCCCATTCCCGGCGGGCAGCCGTCGATCACGCAGCCGATCGCGGGACCGTGCGATTCGCCGAAGGTCGTGACAGTGAAAAGCGTGCCGAGGGTATTGCCGGACATGATGGAACCGCCCAAAGAGAAATGGACAAACCGATGCGCTGCCGGGGCCGCTGGCAGGCCGATCGTTTGCCGGTCGAGAAAAGAGGTAAACCGCTATTATGCCAGCCGTCCCGGACCCGCGGGCCGCGTGAACCGTCCAGACCATACTGGCCGGTCACGCAGACGGCCCGGCGCGAGAATCGTCGACCCGCGCCGTTGCCGGTCGAACCGGCCGGTTTGCAGCCGTGTGCTGCCCGATACGAAGCCGCCGGGCCGGCCCTGCCTACTTCCGCGCGCCGCGCAGCTCGGTCACCGCCGCCTGCAGCGCCTCGGGCGTCGCGACCGAGGCCGCGATCGGCTCGCCGACCGCGAGCGTCAGCCGGCTCATCACGCCGCGCTTGATGGGCCGCGGCATGCGCGCATCGGCATGACGGGAGAAATAGCTGCCCCACAGCCCGCGCAGCGCCATCGGAATCACGGGCGCCGGCGTACGGCCCAGGATCTCGGTGATGCCGTGGTGGAAAGTGTTGATGTCGCCCGTCTTGGTCAGCTTGCCCTCGGGGAAGATGCACACGAGTTCGCCGTCCTTCAGCGCGGCCTCGCATGCGTCGTACGCGCGCGCGAGCATGTCGGGATCCTCGTGGCGCGGCGCGATCGGAATCGCCTTCGCATGCCGGAACACCCAGCTCGCGAAGCGCGCCTTGAAGATCCGGTGATCCATCACGAACCGGATCGGACGCGGGCTCGCAGCCGCCAGCACGAGCGCATCGACGTAGCTCACGTGGTTGCATACGAGCACGGCCGCGCCCTCTTCCGGGATCCGCTCCGCATGGACGAGACGAATCCGGTAGAACGTGTGCACCAGCACCCACGCGACGAAACGCAGCAGGAACTCGGGGACGAGCAGGTAGATATACGTCGCGACCACGACGTTCAGCAGCGCGGTGACGAGGAACAGGCCGGGGATGTCGACCCCGGCCTTGGTCAGCCCCATCGCCATCAGGGCCGACAGGATCATGAACAGCGCGTTCAGGATGTTGTTCGCGGCGATGATCCGCGCACGGTGGGTCGGCGCGCTGCGGCTCTGGATCAGCGCATACAGCGGCACGCTGTAGAAGCCGCCGAACATCGCGAGCAGGAACAGGTCGGCCAGGATGCGCCAGTGGCGCGCGCCGGCGAGGAATTCCCCGACCGACAGCAGATGCCCGGGCGACGGCAGCGAGCGGCTCGCGAAATACAGCTCGATCGCGAACACGCTGATGCCGATCGAGCCGAGCGGCACGAGGCCGATTTCGACGCGCCGCTGCGACAGCCGCTCGCAGAGCAGCGAGCCGAGGCCGATTCCGACCGAGAACGTCGCGAGCAGGACCGTGACGACGTCGGGGCTCGCGGACAGCACGTCCTTCGCGAAATTGAAGAACGACGTGAGGAACGTCGCGCCGACGAACCACAGCCACGAGATGCCGAGCAGGCTCAGGAACACGGTGCGGTTCTGCCGCGCGAGCCCGAGGTTGCGCCACGTTTCGCTGAACGGGTTCCAGTTGATCACGAGATCGGGCTGCGGTGCGGGCGTCGACGGCACGCGCTGCGCGACGAGCCGCCCCGCGAGCGCGATGACGACGACGCTCACCGCCAGCACGCGCTCGCCGCTGCCTTCGATGCCCGCGGCCGCGCCGCCGATGATCGTGCCGATCAGGATCGCGATGAACGTGCCCATCTCGACGAGGCCGTTGCCGCCGACCAGTTCGTGGTCGCCGAGATGCTGCGGCAGGTACGAATACTTGACGGGGCCGAACAGCGTCGAGTGCATCCCCATCATGAACGTGCACAGATACAGCAGCGTCGCGCTGTGCGTGACGAAACCGGCCGCGCCGACCAGCATCAGCACGATCTCGAAGGACTTCACGAAGCGCGTGAGCGTCGCCTTGTCGTATTTGTCGGCGATCTGGCCGGAGGTGGCCGAGAACAGCACGAACGGCAGGATGAAGATCGCGGAGATCAGGAACGCGGCCGTCTTCGCGTCGACGCCGGAAAAGCGCGCGGTGTGATAGGTGACGAGCGACGTGAATCCGATCTTGAACACGTTGTCGTTCAGCGCGCCCAGGAACTGGGTCGTGAAGAACGGCGCGAAACGGCGCTGGCGCAACAGGTCGAACTGCGACGCGTGGGCGCGCCGTTCGCCGCGCGACGCGGAAGAGACTTGCGTGTGATCGCTCATGCGGAATACGCGCGCATCGTCTGGGCGAAGCTGCGCGGGCCTTGGGTTGTTGTCGAAAAAACGGCGGCGCAGGCTGAACCTGCGCCGCCGTACGCCGAATGGCAGCGCCCGCGCGTCATGGCACCGGGCGCGACGCGATTCACGGCTTCTGCGCTTCGGCTTCCGATTCCGGCCAGTCGCGAATGTACGCCTTCAGCATCCGGTTCTCGAAGCTCTGCGCCTCGACGACCGTCTTCGCGACGTCGTAGAACGAAATGACGCCCATCAGCACCTTCTTGTCGAGCACCGGCATGTAGCGCGCGTGGCGCTCGAGCATCATCCTGCGCACTTCGTTGACGTCGGTTTCCGGCGTGCACGTGAGCGGCTCGTCCATCACCTTGCGCACCTGCACGTCGCCGATCGCGCCGCCGTTCACGTGCAGGCGCAGGATGATCTCGCGGAACGTCAGCATCCCGACGAGATCGCCGTACTCCATCACGACGAGCGAACCGATATCGTGTTCGGCCATCGTATCGACCGCTTCGCGCAGCGGCTTATCGGGCGTCACCGTAAACAGCGTGTTGCCCTTCACTTTCAGAATATCGCTGACGCGCATCGTAGTCCCCTCATGCTTGAATGCAAAACCGCTTTCGATCCTATCGGAAAGCCTGTCAAAAGGAAAGCTCAGCCCCACGCGGCGCGGCCGTCGCCGCTTGCGGACACCGGCCGGCCGCCGCACAATGACTCCATGGACGGCGGCCCGAGGAGACGGCCATGGCACATACGCATACGGAGCAATTCGCCAGCTTCGCCGATTTCTACCCGTACTACCTGAACGAACACCAGAACCTGACGTCGCGCCGGCTGCACTTCATCGGCTCGCTCGGCGTGATCGGCTGCGTCGCGATGGCGATCGCGACGGGCCACTGGCCGTGGCTGCCGGCGGCGGTCGTGTGCGGCTACGGATTCGCGTGGGTCGGACACTTCTTCTTCGAGAAGAACCGCCCCGCCACGTTCCGGCACCCGATCTACAGCCTGATGGGCGACTGGGTGATGTTCAAGGACATCTGCACCGGCAAGATTCCGCTGTAACGCCCGCCCGGCACCGCGTCACGCCGTTTTCGGCGGCCGCGCGTGCGGGTCGGGCGCCCCGCCGGGCACCGGCCCGGGCACGGTCGCGGCCGGCGCACCCGCAAGCCGGTGCGCGGCGATCAGCGACGCAAGCGATACGTCGAACCGGTCGTTCGACAGCACCTCGAGCAATGCCGCGCCTTCGACGTGGCTGCTGCGTCGCTGCAGCTGGTAGGTCAGTTCGGTGCGGTCGATCACCAGCACGTCGAACAGCTGCGCCAGCGTCAGCTGCTCCGGATTCGCCAGCAGGATGTAGCACGGCGCGCGTTCGCCACTGTCCAGCCGCGCGATCCACTCCCGCTCCTCCATCGTCGACAGCAGCCGCTGCGCGGTTTCCATGTCGCAGCGCAACATGGCCGCAAGCCGCATCGCCGTATAGCCCGCCTTGCCGACCGCGCGCGCCTCGGCCAGCCGCGCGAGCAATTCGAGCGCGTCGAGCAGGTCGCTGCCCGCATAGTGGATGCGATGGAACTGGCCGACGCGGATCGCCGGCAGCGCGGACGCCACCATCGCGCCGAGCAGCGCGATGAACCAGCTCAGATACACCCACAACAGGAACACCGGCAGCGCCGCGAACGCGCCGTAGACGGCCGTATAGGTCGGAATGCGCCGCACGTAATAGCCGAAGCCGCGCTTCGCGAGTTCGAACGCGATGGCCGCGAACAGCCCGCCGATCACCGCGTCGCGCCATGCGACCGTGCAGTTCGGCAGATACACGTACAGCAGCGTGAACGCGAGCACGGTCAGCGGCAGCGACACGAACGCGAGCAGCCATTCGACGATCGACGTCGACGGCGCGGCGCCGGTGAACGCCAGCGACTGCGTAAACAGGTACGACGAGATCGACAGGCTCACGCCGAACAGCAAGGGCCCGAGCGTGATCAGCGCCCAGTACGCGAGCACGCGCTGCGCGAACGGCCGCGGCTTGCGCACCCGCCAGATCAGGTTGAACGCGGACTCGATCGTCATCATCGTCATCACGGACGTGACGACGAGCACGATCAGGCCGGCCGTCGTCAGCCCCTTGGCCTTCGACGCGAACTGGTTCAGGTACTTGAAGATCTGGACGTTGAACTGCGCGGGCATCAGGTGATCCGCGAGGAACCCCTGCAGCGAGATCTGGAACGACGCGAACATCGGGAACGCGGTAAACAGCGCAAACGCGACCGTCACGAGCGGCACGAGTGCCAGCATCGTCGTGAACGTGAGGCTGCCCGCCACTTGCGGGATGCGATCCTCGGCGCTGCGCCGGGCCGCGAACTGCGCGAGGCGCTTGAGGGTGTCGAGATCGACGCTCAACTTCGGCAAACGGCTTCTCCTTCTCTGCTGACGCCGCGCGCCCGATGGCGCGCCGCCGCCGCGCTGCGCGACGACTTCAGCCCCTATAATAGCCGCTCGATCCAGCAGGGGCCGACTGCACCGGGCATCCGCGCGGCCGCATGCGGCCCCGTCGCCCATGAAAGACATCCTCGTCCTCTATTACAGCCGCCACGGCGCCACGCGTGATCTCGCGCTCGCAATCGCGAACGGCATCGACAGCGTGCCCGGCATGCAGGCCCGCATCCGTACCGTGCCGCCCGTCTCGACGGTCTGTGAAGCCACCGCCTCCGATATCCCCGACGACGGCCCGCCGTATGCGGAGTTGCGCGATCTCGAGGAGTGCGCGGGCCTCGCGCTCGGCTCGCCGACCCGCTTCGGCAACATGGCCGCCTCGCTCAAGTATTTCCTCGACGGCACGACGCCGCAATGGCTGTCGGGCGCGCTGACCGGCAAGCCGGCCTGCGTGTTCACGTCCACCGGCAGCCTGCACGGCGGCCAGGAGTCGACGCTGCTGTCGATGATGCTGCCGCTGCTGCATCACGGGATGATGATCGTCGGCATCCCGTACACGGAATCCGCGCTCAGCACGACGCGCACCGGCGGCACGCCGTACGGCGCGTCGCACGTGTCGCAGCACGATCGCAGCGGGCCCGCGGGGCTATCGGCGGACGAAAAGGCGCTCGCGGCCGCGCTCGGCGTGCGGCTCGCGCGTGCGGCAGCGGCCCTCGCCGACGCCCGGGCCGCCGAGGCCGCATGAACGCGCCTGCCCGCCCCGCCCGTCCCCCCGTCGCCGCCCGGCCGCGCTACGCGCTGGCCGCGGCCGCGTGCCTCGTCGCGCTGATCGCGCTGTCGCTCGCGTGGGAACTGTGGCTCGCGCCGCTGCGCCCGGGAGGCTCGGCGCTGATGCTCAAGGCCGTGCCGCTCGCGCTCGCGCTGCCCGGCGTCTGGCGGCGTAACATCTATACGATGCAGTGGGCGAGCATGCTGATCCTCGTCTATTTCGCCGAAGGCATCGTGCGCGGCATGTCCGACCGCGGATTGTCCGCGACGCTCGGCTGGTGCGAGACCGCGCTCGCCGTCGGCTTCTTCGTGGCCGCGCTGGCCTACGTCGCGCCGTTCAAGCGCGCGGCGAAGCAGCAGCGCGCCGCGTCCTGACCCTTACGCGACCGAACGTATGAATTCTTCCGAAGCCTTCGTATCCGCCTGCCGAGACGCGATCGGCGCCACCTACGTGCTGACCGAGCCGCACGACACCGAACCGTTCCTGACCGACTGGCGCCGCCGTTACAAGGGCAGTGCGTGCGCGGTGCTGAAACCGGCCGATACGGCGGAAGTCGCCGCGCTCGTCCGGCTCGCCAACGCGCACGGCGTCGCGCTCGTGCCGCAGGGCGGCAACACGGGGCTCGCCGGCGGCGCGACGCCCGACGCGAGCGGCAGCCAGGCCGTGCTGAGCCTCGCGCGCCTGAACCGCGTGCGGGCCCTCGATCCGCACAACAACACGATCACGGTCGACGCCGGCGTGATCCTCGCCGACGTGCAGGCGCGCGCCCGCGAAGGCGGCCGGCTGTTCGCGCTGAGCCTCGCCGCCGAAGGCAGCTGCACGATCGGCGGCAACCTGTCGACCAACGCCGGCGGCACCGCGGTGCTGCGCTACGGCAACGCACGCGAGCTGTGCCTCGGGCTCGAGGTCGTGACGCCGCAGGGCGAGATCTGGGACGGCCTGCGCGGGCTGCGCAAGGACAACACCGGCTACGACTTGCGCGACCTGTTCATCGGCGCCGAAGGCACGCTCGGGATCATCACGGCCGCCGTGCTGAAGCTGCATCCGCTGCCGGCCGCGCAGGTCACGGCGCTGGCCGCGCTCGAGTCGCCGCACGCGGCGCTCGACTTCCTCGCGCTCGCGCAACGCGCGGCCGGCCCGCTGCTGACCGGCTTCGAGCTGATGTCCGACTTCTGCATGCAGCTGGTCGGCAAGCACTATCCGCAACTGCGCTATCCGTTCGACCGCACGCATGCGCAGACGGTGCTGCTCGAACTGTCGGACAACGAAAGCGAAACGCATGCGCGCGCGCTGTTCGAAAAACTGATGGAAGAGGCGTTCGAGGCCGGGCTCGTGGTCGACGCGGTCGTCGCGGAAAATCTCGCGCAATCGCGCGCGTTCTGGGACCTGCGCGAACACATCCCGCTCGCGCAGGCCGACGAAGGTCTCAACATCAAGCACGACATCGCGGTGCCGATCTCGTCGATCGCGCGCTTCATCGACGAAACCGACGCGGCGATCCAGCAGGCCGCGCCGGGCGCGCGGATGGTCACGTTCGGCCATCTCGGCGACGGCAACCTGCACTACAACGTGCAGACGCCCGAAGGCGGCGACCCGAAGGCATTCCTCGCGGCATTCCAGAAGCCGATCAACCGCATCGTCTACGACAACGTGCACCGTCACCACGGCACGATCAGCGCGGAGCACGGGATCGGCCAGCTGAAGATCGACGACGCGCAGCGCTACAAGTCGCCGGTCGAAACGGCGCTCATGCGCACGCTGAAGACCGCGCTCGACCCGCGCGGGCTGATGAATCCCGGCAAGGTCCTGCACTGAAGCCCCCGTCCCGGAGCGATGCCCATGAGAGTCCGCGTCCTGTCCGACCTGCATCTCGAATGCAACCAGCCCGACACGATCGCGCATGCCGACGCGGATCTCGTCGTGCTGGCCGGTGATATCCACAATCACGCGGAAGGCCTGCGCTGGGCCGCCGAGACGTTCGATCCCGACGTGCCGGTGATCTACGTGCCGGGTAATCACGAGTACTACGACGGGGAATTCGGCGCGCTCGAAACCGCGATGCGCGACGCCGCGCATACGCTCGATCACGTGCATTACCTGAACAACGGCGTGTACGTCGATCCGGCGCAGCGCTTTCGCGTGCTCGGCACGACGCTGTGGGCCGATTTCTCGCTGTTCGGCGCCGACCAGGCGAGCGTCGCGCGCGCGATCGACGCGGCCATGCGCGTGATGCTCGATTTCAAGGGATTGATCCAGGTGACGTGGCCGCACGATGCGTCCTTGCATGCGGCGGCAGCCCCGGAGCGGGATTTCACGCCGGCCGACGCGATCGCGCTGCACCGGCAAGGCCGCGCGTGGCTGGAAGCACGGCTCGCGACACCGTTCGCGGGCCGCACGATCGTCGTCACGCATCATGCGCCGCACCTGCGCTCGCTGGCGGAGCGTTATGCGGAAGACCTGGCGTCGGCGGGATTCGTCACGGACATGGCGGAACTCGTGCGGCCGCCCGTGGACCTGTGGATCCACGGCCACACGCATACTTCATTCGATTACGTGACCGACAGCGGCACGCGCGTGGTGTGCAACCCGCGCGGCTATATCCGCCGGCGCACCGGCGAACTGGAGAATCCCGCGTTTGCGTGGGACAAGGTGGTCGAGCTCGGCTGAGCGCCAAGCCATCGGGCCGCGCGATGCGGCCCTCCCCGAGCTGAAAGGCCGCCCGATCAGCGATCGGCGCGGCGCGAGCCGTTCGACGACGGGCGCACCCGCACCGGCACCGGCTTCATCCGTGCCTTCATCGCGCGCAGCAGATCGCGCGTCGCCGCGGCGGCAGCAGCCGCACCAAGCAAAACTCCAAGGCCGATCATCAATTGCGTATCCATTGCGACTCCGGGTGTGGGCAGTTCCAAATCTCGATGATTGAAACAGTATCAAACTGTCCGCGGTCCGTTGGTAAAAAAATGTTGCGTGAAGGACAAATCTCGTCAGATTGCACTCGACCGCGCGCTCATGTCGCAGCCGTGAACTGCGCGAGCGCGGCTTCGTCGGCTTCCAGCGTGACCGGCAGCTCGTCGCGCAGGAAATCGACCCAGGTGCGGATTTTCGCGTCGAGGTACTGGCGCGACGGATACAGCGCGTAGATGTTCATCACGTGCGACCGGTATTCGGGCATCACGCGCACGATGTGTCCGCTGCGCAGCCCGCCGATCGCCGAATAGAGCGGCAACCCGCCGATTCCCATCCCTTCCCGCACGGCCACCGCGAGCGCCTCGGCGACGTTCACGCGGAACGGCGGCGCCGTGACCGGAACCACTTCGTCGCCGCGCGGCCCCGACAGCGACCACTCGTCGAAATGAAAACCGGGCGCGACCATCCCGAGACAGACGTGCTGCTCGAGATCGGCCGGGGTCTGCGGCACGCCGTGCGCGTCGATATAGCCCGGCGACGCGCACACGACGCTGTAGCTCTCGCCAAGCCGCTGCGACACGAGCCCCGAATCCGGCAGGTCGCGGCCGACCACGATCGCGACGTCGTACCCCTCGTCGAGCAGGTCGGGCATGCGCTGCGCGAGCGTCAGCTCGACGTGCACGTCCGGATAGCGCTGCCGATAGCGCGCGATGGCCGGCACCAGATAGTGCTGCCCGAGGCTCGTGAAGCAATGCACCTTCAGCTTGCCCGACGGCCGCGCGTGCGCATCGCCCGCTTCGGCTTCGGCCTGGTCGACGTACGCGAGGATCTGCTCGCAGCGCTGCAGGTAGCGCTCGCCCGCTTCGGTCAGCGCGATCCGGCGTGTCGTCCGGTTCAGGAGGCGCGTGCGCAGGTGCGCCTCGAGATCCGACACGGCGCGCGACGCATAGGCGGTGGTCGAATTCATCTGCTGGGCGGCCGCGGTAAAGCTGCCCGCGTCGACCACGCGGACGAAGACCCGCATGTTTTGTAACGTATCCATCCCATTACCCGTATGAATCCGGAGGGATTGTTGCACAGGGGCCAACAAATATTATCTCAGGATTCGTAAAAATGACTTGCACCGTTGTCCATTTATTCAGGAATCACTGAAAAATATAATCGCATCCGACTCATCTATATCCGAAAGGGAGAAAATCGTGCGGTCTCCGGCAACAAAAGGGACGCTGGCACTGGCGGTTCTTGCAGTCTCATTAATAATGGCCGGATGCGCGAGCATGGGCGACAACAAGCCGCAGTCCGCCCGCATCGAAGCGAACACGCTCGACGCCGGTGCCGCGATCCGCGCGGCGGACCACGATGCGGGCTGGCCCGCGTCCGACTGGTGGCGCGCGTACCGCGATCCGCAGCTCGATGCGTGGATTGCCGCCGCGCAGGCCGGCAACCCGAGCCTGGCGGCCGCCGAGGCGCGCGTGCGCGAAGCGCAGGCGATGGCGCGCGTGGCGCGCTCGGCGGAACTGCCGCAGATCAACGGCAATCTGTCGCTGATGCGCCAGCACTGGCCGGACAACGTCTACTACGGCCCGGGGCCGCTCGCCGACACCGACACCTGGAACAACACCGGCACGCTCGGCCTGTCGTACCACCTCGACCTGTGGGGCAAGGACAAGAACGCGACCGAGCGCGCGCTCGACACCGCGCATGCGACCGCGGCCGACGCACGGGCGGCGAAGCTCGAGCTCGAGGTCAACGTCGTGCGCGCGTATGTCGGCATGTCGATGAACTACGCGCTGCTCGACCTTGCGCACGAAACGTTCGAACGCCAGCGCTCGCTGGCCGATCTCGCGCGCAAGCGCCTGCAGGCCGGCCTCGGCACGCAGCTCGAAGTCAGCCAGGCCGAATCGACGCTGCCCGACTACGAGCGCCAGATCGACAGCTACGAAGAAGCGATCCAGCTCGCGCGCCACCAGCTCGCCGCGCTCGCGGGCAAGGGCCCGGGCGCCGGCGACGCGATCAAGCGGCCGAGCCTGTCGCTCGATGCGCCGGCCGGCCTGCCGTCCGCGCTGCCGGCCGACCTGCTCGGGCGCCGCCCGGACGTCGTCGCGGCCCGCTGGACGGTCGACGCGCAGGCTCGCGGCATCGATGTCGCGAAAGCCGCGTTCTACCCGAACATCGACCTGCTCGCGACGGTCGGCGGCTTCGGCGTGACCGCGCCGTTCACCGACTTCCTGCGCGCGATGAACGGCGGCTGGACGGCCGGCCCAGCGCTGTCGCTGCCGATCTTCGAAGGCGGCCGGCTGCGCGCGCAACTCGGCGCGGCCGATGCCGGCTACGACCAGGCGGTCGAACGCTACAACCAGACGGTCGTCGGCGCGCTCAAGGACATCGCCGACCAGGTCGTGCGGATCCGCTCGCTCGACACGCAGAAGAAGGACGCCGCGCGCTCGGTGGCCGCCAACGACCGCAGTTACCAGCTGTCGCGCGAAGGCTTCCGCCGCGGGCTGACCGATTACGTGAACGTGCTCGTCGCGCAGCAGCAGTTGCTGCGCGCGCAGGAGACGGCCGCCCGCATCGACGCGGAACGCCTCGCCGCGCACGCACAGTTGATGGCCGCGCTCGGCGGCGGCGTCGAGACGGAGGCGCAGACGCAGACAGATGCGGACGTTCGGGGCGGTCATCCGGCCCGCGACGCGTCCGCCGCGGGGGCCGCCGCGCCGGCCGCCGCATCGGGTGCGAAACCCGCCGCGGCCGCCGCGCGCCCCGCGCAGGTCGCGACGGCCGGTTCGGCCGGTGCGGCCGCCACGCCGGCCGCACGGTAACGCGGAGCGACCGTCATGTCAGCCTCCTCCCCCGCTTCCACGCACGCCGGCGGCGCGCTCGCGGCCTGGTACGCCGCCTTCGGCGACTGGGCCCGCAGCGACGGCGCCGCGTGGCTCTACCTGTTCAAGGCGCTGCTCGCCGCGTTCATCGCGACCGGCGTGTCGATGCGGCTCGACCTGCCGGCCCCGAAGACGGCGATGACCACGGTGTTCATCGTGATGCAGCCGCAAAGCGGCGCGGTGCTCGCGAAGAGTTTCTACCGGGTCGCCGGCACGATCTTCGGGCTGATCGCGACGCTCACGTTCGTCGGGCTGTTCCCGCAGCAGCCGCAGCTGTTCCTCTTGGCCGTCGCGCTGTGGGTCGCGCTGTGCACGGCCGGTGCCGCGCGCAACCGCAATTTCCGCAGCTACGGCTTCCTGCTCGCCGGTTACACGACCGCGCTGATCGGGCTGCCGGCGTCGCAACACCCCGACGGCGCGTTCATGAGCGCGATGACGCGGGTCGCAGAGATCATGGTCGGGATCGTGTCGGCAGGCGTCGTCAGCGCGCTGGTGTTTCCGCAGTACACCGGCGAGCAGATGCGCACGACGGTGCGCAAGCGCTTCAGCAGCTTCGTCGACTACGTCGCGGCGGCACTGTCGGGCCAGCTCGACCGCGCGCACATCGAGACCATCCATACGCGCTTCGTCGCGGACGTGGTCGGCTTCGAAGCGGCGCGCAGCATGGCCGTGTTCGAGGATCCGGACACGCGGATGCGCAGCGGCCGTCTCGCGCGCCTGAACAGCGAGTTCATGAGCGTATCGAGCCGCTTCCACGCGCTGCACCAGCTGATGAACCGGCTGCGCGCGGCCGGCGCGCAGGCCGCGATCGATGCGATCGAGCCGTACTTCCGCGAAATCGCGCCGCTTCTGACGCGCAACGGCGAGCCGGTGCGCTCGTCGGCCGACGCCGCGCTCGCCGCCGAACAGCTGCTCGCGTGGCGCGACGCGCTGCCGCGCCGCATCCGCGCGACGCGCGCCGCGCTCGAGACGCAGCCGGATTTCCCGCTGCTCGACTTCGACACGGCCACCGAGCTGCTGTACCGCTTCATCACGGACCTGCACGAATACGCGGCGACCTACGCGTCGCTGTCGACCGCGACGCACGAGCGCGAGCGCTGGATCGAGCGCTACGAGCCGCGCACCAACCTGACGGCGATGGTGATCGCCGCGATTCGCACCGCGACCGTGATCCTCGTGCTCGGCGCGTTCTGGATCGCGACCGCGTGGCCGAGCGGCGTGACGCTGACGCTGACGGCGGCGGCCACCTGCGCGCTCGCGTCGTCGACGCCGCGCCCGACCGCGATGTCCGCACAGATGGGCATGGGTACCGCACTGGCCGTCTGCACGGGCTTCCTGCTGACGTTCGGCATCTACCCGCACATCGACGGCTTCCCGCTGCTGTGCGTGGCCCTCGCGCCGCTGCTCGCGATCGGCATCTTCATGACGCTGAAGCCGAAGCTCGCCGGCTACGGGATGGGCTACCTGATCTTCTTCAGCTTCCTCGCCGGCCCCGACAACATCACGCACTACGACCCGACGAGCTTCATGAACGACGCGCTCGCGCTGGTGCTGTCGATGCTGGTCTCGGCGATCGCGTTCGCGGTGCTGTTCCCGCCGACCGCGCCGTGGCACAAGAAGCGGCTGTTCGCCGACCTGCGCCACCAGGTGGTCGCGGCGTGCCACGCACGGCTCGCCGGCTTGCGCACGCGCTTCGAGAGCGGCGCGCGCGACCTGATGTACCAGGCGCACACGCTGTCGGCCGACCAGCCCGACGTGCAGCGCGACGCGCTGCGCTGGATGTTCGCGGTGCTGGAAACGGGCAATGCCGCGCTGGACCTGCGCGCGGAGCTGGCGACGCTGCCGTCCGACCCGCGCTATGCGCCGACGACACCGTGGCGCCGCGCGATCGAGACGCTGCGCGCCGCACTGTCCGCACTGTTCCGCAAGCCGGACGCGGCGCGCTTCGACGCGGCGCTCGCCGCGGTCAACGCCGCGATCGACGCGACCCGGCAAACGCTCGATGCGTTCACGCCGTCGCGCGAGGAGCGCCACCGGCTGCAACGCATCCTGAGCCATCTGCATTTCGTACGCACGGCGCTGCTCGATCCGGAATCGCCGCTCGAGCCGCTCAACCGCAACCGCCCCGTGCGTCCCCAACAAGGAGCCTCGTCATGATGCCGCGTGAAATCGCCATTCTCGATGCCTACATGCCCACGGTGGTCCTGATGTTCGTCCTGGGCGCGCTCGCGACCTGGGCCGTCGACCGCCTGCTCGCCTACACGGGCCTCTACCGTCTCGTCTGGCACCCGTCGCTGTTTCGCGCGTGCCTTCTCGTCTGCATTTGCGGCGGACTGAGTCTTGCCGTTTACCGTTGATTCCGAACCATCATGATTCTCAGAAAACTCTTCGGCTTCGTCGCGACCGCCATCATCCTTCTCGTCGCGATCCTGATCGGGCGCTCGCTCTGGGTGCACTACATGGACGATCCCTGGACGCGCGACGGCCGCGTCCGTGCCGAGATCGTCAACGTCGCGCCGGACGTGTCGGGCGCGATCGTCGAGCTGCCCGTGCATGACAACCAGCTCGTGAAAAAGGGCGACCTGATCATGCAGATCGACCCGTCGCACTACCAGATCGCGGTCGAGCAGGCGCAGGCGGCCGTCGCCGCCCGCCGCGCGGAACTGCAGATGCGCCGCGACGACGCGGCCCGTCGTGCCGACCTCGACGCGCTCGTCGTGTCGAAGGAAAACCGCGAGAACGCGGCGCACAGCGCGTCGAGCGCCGATGCGCAGTACCAGCAGGCGATCGCCGCGCTCGACGCCGCGAAGCTCAACCTCGAACGCACGCGCGTGGTCGCACCGGTCGACGGCTACATCACGAACCTGCAGACGTTCAAGGGCAACTACGCGGTGGCCGGCCAGGCGAAGCTCGCGATCGTCGACAGCCATTCGTTCTGGGTCTACGGCTACTTCGAGGAAACCAAGCTGCCGCGCGTGAAGGTCGGCGCGCCGGCCGAGATGCGGCTGATGAGCGGCGGCGTGATGAAGGGCCACGTCGAGAGCATTTCGCGCGGCATCTACGATCGCGACAACCCGCAAAGCCGCGACCTCGTCGCGGACGTGAACCCGACCTTCAACTGGGTGCGCCTCGCGCAGCGCGTGCCGGTGCGCATCCGCATCGACGAGGTGCCGGCCGACGTGGTGCTGTCGGCGGGCACGACCTGCACGGTCATCATCGATCCGGACCAGCGGAAGAAGTCGTAAGCGCCGACCTGCCGGCCGGACGCCTACGCCGCGATGCGAAAGCGTCCGACCAGCGACTTGAGCGCCTGCGCCTGTTCGTCGAGCGCATTCGCCGCGGCGGCGGCCTGCTCGACGAGCGCGGCGTTCTGCTGCGTGCCGGCATCCATCTGCGTGACCGCGCGGCCGATCTCGTCGATCCCGGCGCTCTGCTCGTCCGACGCCGCCGAGATCTCGCCGATGATGTCGGTCACGCGCTTGACCGCCCGCACCACGTCGTCCATCGTGCTGCCCGCATCGCGCGCGAGCGCCGCGCCGTTCGCGACGCGCTCGACCGACGCGCCGATCAGCGCACGGATCTCCTTCGCCGCGGTCGCCGCGCGCTGCGCGAGCAGCCGCACCTCGCCCGCGACCACCGAAAAACCGCGCCCCTGCTCACCCGCGCGCGCCGCCTCCACCGCCGCGTTCAACGCGAGAATGTTGGTCTGGAACGCGATCCCCTCGATCGTGCCGATGATGTCGCGAATGTTCTTCGCGCTGTCGTCGATCTCGCTCATCGTCGCGACCACGCGGCCGACGACTTCGCCGCCCGCCTCCGCGACGGCCGACGCATTGGCCGCGAGCGCGCTCGCCTGACGCGCGTTCTCGGCATTCTGCCGCACGGTCGACGTGAGCTCTTCCATGCTGGCCGCGGTGCGCTCGAGCGCGACGGCCTGCTGCTCGGTGCGCCGCGACAGGTCGAGGTTGCCGGTCGAGATCTCGCCGGACGCGGCCGCGATCGCCTCGGCGCTGACGGCGATCTCGCCGACGGTCGCCGCAAGCCCGGACTGCATGTCGGACAGCGCGCGCACCATGCTGTCGCGGTCGTGCCGGCCGAGCGGAATCGGCCGCGTCAGGTCGCCGCGCGCGATGTCGGCGGCGATCGCCTTCGCCTCCGCAGGCTCGCCGCCGAGCTGCGACGCGAGGCGGCGCACGACCCGCTCGGCGATCGCGATCGCCAGCATGATCAGCGCGGCCGTCATCGCCGCGATCATCGCGAACGACGACGAGAAGATCGTTGCGGATGCATCGAGCGTCGCCTTCGACTTCGCGCCGCGCGTCTTCACGAGCATCGCGACGAGCTTCTCGAGCTTGCCGGTCTCGACCAGCAGCGACACGTCCTGCGTGCCGACCTGCCAGTTCATCTGCGACAGGTCGAGCGGCTGCGCCTGCACGAGCGCGACGAAATCGCGCAGATGGCCGCTCCACGTGCCGACCGCCAGCGAGAACGCGCGCAGTCGTGCGGAATCGTCCGCATCGGCCGGATCCGCGTAATGCTGCAGCGTCGCGAGCGCCTGGCCGATCGACGCGAGCCCCGCGCCGACTTCGGCGCCCAGGTCGTCGCGTTCCTTCGCGGTGGTGGCGGTCAGCAGCATCTTCTGCGCGCGGCTCGCGCGCAGCACCTCGGCGCGCACTTCCTCCGCCGCGCGGCTCGCGACGTGCCCCTGCTCGTAGACCGACGCAATCGACGCGTTGAGCCGGCTGATCTGCCACAGCGAGAACACGCCGATCGCGAGCGTGCCGGCCAGCAGGATCGCGAACGCGGCGCGCAACGTCGCTTTTACGGTCCACGTCCGGCGTTCGTGCCGGGCTGCGCGCGCGTGCCGCGAGGCGGGCCTGGCGGCTGCGTCGGTCGCGGCTGTGGCCGCAACCGGCCGCGGATGCAATGAAGCTGCTTTCATCGATATTTCCCCGTATTGATCGTGCCGCCGGAAAGGTCGGTTCCGGCGGCCGGCATTCACGCAATGGCCCGTCATGCCGCGCGTCCTGCACCCGTCCGGCTCGTGGCCGGCGCCGGGCGCGGCGCGCCTGTGTTGTCGTTGCGTCTTCTACGGCCTCGATCGGCGCGCCTTGAGTCCGGACAAACACCGATCCGGTCCCGCGCGGCGCGACGAAAGGCGGACACGCCGCAGCGTTATACCCGGCCAAAAAAGGGTGCAATGGGTCGAATCGTCGTAGCAATGTCCGAATCGCGACAAAAGTTGGCCGGACATTCTCGATACGCCACATTAGACTTCTTTGACGCAACAACGATTCGAACGCGCCGATCCCCATCAGAGCGCGTCCCGTCACCTCAACTCGCTCAGCTCACATGGAAACCAGCCTCGATACGGGCGCCGGCACCGCCGCCGCCCAGCCGTCTGCTCCGCGCGCCCCGCGTACCGTCTACCCGGTGCTCGGCGCGATCAGCTTCTCGCACATGCTCAACGACATGATCCAGTCGTTGATCCTCGCGATCTATCCGATGCTCAAGAGCCAGTTCGCGCTGTCGTTCGCGCAGATCGGCCTGATCACGCTGACCTACCAGATCACCGCGTCGCTGCTGCAGCCGCTCGTCGGCCTGTACACGGACAAGCGGCCGAAGCCGTATTCGCTGCCGGTCGGGATGGGCTTCACACTCGCGGGGCTGCTGCTGATGTCGGCCGCGCCGAACTTCGCGACGCTGCTGGCGGCGGCGGCGCTGGTCGGCTGCGGCTCGTCGGTGTTCCATCCGGAATCGTCGCGCGTCGCGCGGATGGCGTCGGGCGGCCAGCACGGGCTCGCGCAGTCGCTGTTCCAGGTCGGCGGCAACGCCGGTTCGGCACTCGGCCCGCTGCTCGCCGCGCTCGTGATCATCCCGCACGGCCAGCACAGCATCGCGTGGTTCTCGGCGGCCGCGCTCGTCGCGATGGTCGTGCTCACGCAGATCGGCCACTGGTACAAGAAGCATCCGTCGATGAAGAAGAAGGCGGCGCCGGCCGGCCATCCGACGCTGTCGCCGGGCCGCGTGCTCGCCGCGATCGGCGTGCTGGTGCTGCTGGTGTTCTCGAAGTACTTCTATCTCGCGAGCATCAACAGCTATTTCACGTTCTACCTGATCGACAAGTTCCACCTGTCGGTGCAGGCCGCGCAGATCCACCTGTTCGTGTTCCTCGCGGCGGTCGCGGCCGGCACGCTGATCGGCGGGCCGGTCGGCGACCGGATCGGCCGCAAGTACGTGATCTGGGTGTCGATCCTCGGCGTCGCGCCGTTCACGCTGCTGCTGCCGTACGCGAACCTGTTCTGGACGAGCGTGCTGAGCGTGATCATCGGCGTCGTGCTGGCGTCGGCGTTCGCCGCGATCCTCGTCTATGCGACGGAGCTGATGCCCGGCAAGGTCGGGATGGTCGCGGGCCTGTTCTTCGGCTTCGCGTTCGGCCTGGGCGGCGTGGGCGCCGCCGTGCTCGGCCAGCTCGCCGACGCGACGAGCATCACGTTCGTCTACAAGGTGTGCTCGTTCCTGCCGCTGATCGGCGTGCTGACGGTGTTCCTGCCGAACCTCGAAAGCAGCCGGCGCAAGAAGGCGTGACGAAACGGCCGCGGCTTGGGTGCCGCGGCCGGTCGATCAGCTTGAAGCGAAAATATGACGGCGGCTCAGGCCGCCGTCGTCGCATGCAGCGTCAGGAACCGCTTCAGGATGCCGGACGAATAGCTGCTCGCGATCGCCGACAGGAAGTGCGAGAACGACTGCGTCGCGTGATCGTCGGCCGTATCGGAGATCGTGCGCACGATGGCGAACGGCACGTCGTGTTCGGCACACACCTGCGCGATCGCCGCGCCTTCCATCTCGACCGCGAGCGCGTCCGGCAGCGCGTCGCGCAGCGCGACGACTTCCCGCTCGCTCGACACGAAGCGGTCGCCGCTGATGATCAGCCCGCCATGCAGCGTCCCGCCGGCGAGCCCGAAACGCGCGGCGAACTGTGCGCCCTCCTCGGCGACGAACAGCGTGCACGCGGCCTTCAGGCGGGCCGTCAGCGCCGCGTCGGTCGCGAACCGCGTGATGCCGAGCAGCGGCACCTCGTAGCGCGGAAACAGCGGCGACGCATCGAGATCGTGCTGCAGCAGCGTGTCGGCGACGACGACGTCGCCGATACGCACCGTGCGCGACACGCCGCCGGCGACACCGGTGAACACGACGCCGGACACGCCGAACACATGGATCAGCGCACTGACGGTGGCGGAAGCCGCAACCTTGCCGACCCGCGCGAGCGTGACGACGCAGGCCGCACCGTGCACGGTGCCGACGTGGTAATCGCGGCGGCCGAGCGTGATCGTCTTCATCACGCCGTCGGCGCGCATCGCGGCGATCAGGTCGCCGAGTTCCTCGGGCAGCGCGGCCAGAATGCCGAGCGGACGCGTCGATACCGTTTCAACCATGTCGATGCTCATCATTCCACCGCCTGCAGTTTCGCGACCGCCAGCGCGAGCCACTTCTCGCCGTGCCGCTTGAACTTCACCTGCGCCTTCGCATCGGCGCCGCTGCCTTCGAGCGCGGTGACCGTGCCCTCGCCGAACTTGGTATGGAAGACCGGCTGGCCGACGCGGAAACCGGTGTCGGCTGCGCGCTGCTTGTTCGCGAAGGCCGGCAGCGGCGCGGTGACCGCCGCGTCGACGACCTGCTCGCGGCTGCCGCCGCCCGGCCGCGCGAACCAGTCGCGCCCCCAGCCGGCGTTGTCCGAGCGGCCGCCCCAGCGCGAGCCGGCCTCGACCTTCGGCGTGAGCCACTTCAGCACGTGCTCCGGCAGTTCGTCGAAGAAGCGCGAGCGCACGTTGTAGCGCGTCTGGCCGTGCAGCATCCGGCTCTGCGCGAACGACAGGTAGAGCCGCTCCTTCGCGCGCGTGATCGCGACGTACATCAGCCGGCGCTCTTCCTCGAGGCCGTCCGATTCGAGCACGCTGTTCTCGTGCGGGAACAGCCCTTCCTCGAGGCCGGTGATGAACACGGCCGAGAATTCGAGGCCCTTCGCCGCGTGCACCGTCATCAGTTGCACCGCGTCCTGGCCGGCCTGCGCCTGGTTGTCGCCGGCTTCGAGCGATGCGTGCGACAGGAAGCCCGCGAGCGGCGTCATCGTGTCGGGATTCTGCGCGGGGTCGCCGAGCGGCGCCGGGTCGAGCACGTCGACCGACGGATCGCCTGCGTCCACGCCGAGCTCCGGCGCCGCGATCGCACCCGCGCGCAGCGGAATCGAGCGGGCCGGTGCGTCGAGCCCGTAGCCTTCCTCGCTGACGAACGCGGTGGCCGCGTTCACGAGTTCCTGCAGGTTCTCGAGGCGGTCCTGGCCTTCGCGCTCGCCCTGGTAGAAATCGGCGAGGCCGCTCGCGCGCACGACGTATTCGACGGTCTCAGGCAGGCTCATCTGCTGCGTCTCGGCGCGCATCTTCGCGATCAGGGTCGCGAATGCGCCGAGGCTCGTGCCGGCCTTGCCGGTCACGTACGGAATCGCGGCGGCCATCGAGCAGTCGTACAGGCGCGCGGCGTCCGCGAGCTGCTCGATCGAGCGCGCGCCGATCCCGCGCGTCGGGAAATTCACGACACGCACGAACGCGGTGTCGTCGTTCGGGTTGTCGATTAGCCGCAGGTACGCGAGCGCGTGTTTCACTTCCTGGCGCTCGAAGAAGCGCAGGCCGCCGTACACGCGATACGGGATGCCCGACGTCATCAGCGTGTGCTCGATCGCGCGCGACTGCGCGTTGCTGCGATACAGGACGGCCACCTCGCTGCGCGACATCCCGGTGTTGATCAGCGAGCGGATCTCCTCGACGATCCAGCCGGCCTCCTGCGCATCCGTGCTCGCCTCGTACACGCGCACGGGCTCGCCATGGCCGGCGTCGGTGCGCAGGTTCTTGCCGAGGCGATGCGCGTTGTTCGAGATCAGCTGGTTCGCCGCATCGAGGATGTTGCCGTGCGACCGGTAGTTCTGCTCGAGCTTGATCAGGTTGCGCACGCGGAATTCGTCTTCGAAGTCGCGCATGTTGCCGACGTTCGCGCCGCGGAACGCGTAGATCGACTGGTCGTCGTCGCCGACCGCGAAGATCGCGTTCTCGCCGCCCGCGAGCATCTTGAGCCACGCGTACTGCAGCTTGTTGGTGTCCTGGAACTCGTCGACGAGGATGTGCCTGAAACGCGCCTGGTAGTGCGCGCGCAGCGGCGCGTTGTACGCGAGCAGCTCGTAGCAGCGCAGCAGCAGCTCGGGGAAATCGACGACGCCCTCGCGCTGGCACTGCTGGTCGTACGCCTGGTACAGCTCGACGAACTTGCGGTTGAAGTTGTCGGACGCGTCGACCTTGTCGGGTCGCAGCCCCTGCTCCTTCGCGTTGTTGATGAAGTACTGGACGTTCTTCGGCGGGTATTTCTCGTCGTCGACGTTCGCCGCCTTCATCAGCCGCTTGATCGCCGACAGCTGGTCGGCCGTGTCGAGGATCTGGAAGGTCTGCGGCAGGCCGGCGTCGCGCCAGTGCGTGCGCAGCATCCGGTTGCACAGCCCGTGGAACGTGCCGATCCACATCCCGCGCGTGTCGATCGGCATCATCGCCGACAGCCGCGCCATCATCTCGCGCGCGGCCTTGTTCGTGAAGGTGACGGCGAGCACGGTGGCCGGCGATGCGTAGCCCTGCTGGATCAGCCACGCGATACGTGTGATCAGCACGCGGGTCTTGCCGCTGCCCGCCCCCGCGAGGATCAGCGCCGGTTCGTTCGGCAGCGTGACGGCGGCGTATTGTTCAGGGTTCAGATTGGCGAGCAGATCGGGCATGGAGCGGCAGCGGACGTGCGAGAAAAATGCGGACCCGCCATTATAAGTCGGCCGCGCGATGCCGTTTCCGATCAGTTGTGCCGCGGGCCGTCGCCCGCGCTGCGCGCCCCTTGCGACGCGCCCGCGCGGGCAAGCGATGGCTGGCCGATGTGCATCCATTTATAATTGTCAGATTCGGCATCCAATTCACGCATTTTTCGGCAGATTTCCAACCATGAGCGACAGCACGCTTGCGAAGAGTTTCGAGCCCCACACCATCGAGTCCCAATGGGGGCCGGAGTGGGAAAAACGCGGCTATGCCGCCCCGGCATTCGACCCGGCGCGTCCCGATTTCGCGATCCAGCTGCCGCCGCCGAACGTCACCGGCACGCTGCACATGGGCCACGCGTTCAACCAGACGATCATGGACGGCCTCGCCCGCTACCACCGGATGCTCGGCGAGAACACGCTGTGGGTGCCCGGCACCGACCACGCGGGGATCGCGACCCAGATCGTCGTCGAGCGCCAGCTCGACGCGCAGGGCGTATCGCGCCATGACCTCGGCCGCGAGAAGTTCGTCGAGCGCGTGTGGGAGTGGAAGCAGCAGTCCGGCTCGACGATCACGGGCCAGGTGCGCCGCCTCGGCGCGTCGACCGACTGGTCGCGCGAATATTTCACGATGGACGACAAGATGTCGGCCGCCGTGCGCGACGTGTTCGTCACGCTGTACGAACAGGGCCTGATCTACCGCGGCAAGCGCCTCGTGAACTGGGATCCGGTGCTGCTCACCGCGGTGTCGGACCTCGAAGTCGCGAGCGAGGAGGAAAACGGCCACCTGTGGCACATCCGCTACCCGCTCGTCGACGGTTCGGGCTCGCTGACCGTCGCGACCACGCGTCCGGAAACGATGCTCGGCGACGTCGCGCTGATGGTCCACCCGGAAGACGAGCGCTACGCGCACCTGATCGGCAAGCTCGTCACGCTGCCGCTGACGGGCCGCGAGATCCCGGTGATCGCCGACGACTACGTCGACCGCGAGTTCGGCACGGGCGTCGTGAAGGTCACGCCCGCGCACGACTTCAACGACTACCAGGTCGGCCTGCGCCACAACCTCGCGCCGATCGAGATCCTCACGCTCGACGCGAAGATCAACGACAACGGCCCCGAGCAGTATCGCGGCCTCGACCGCTTCGACGCGCGCAAGGCGATCGTCGCCGATCTCGACGCGGAGGGCTTCCTCGACTCCGTGAAGCCGCACAAGCTGATGGTGCCGCGCGGCGACCGCACGGGCGTCGTGATCGAGCCGATGCTGACCGACCAGTGGTTCGTCGCGATGACGAAGCCGGCGCCGGAAGGCACGTTCAACCCGGGCAAGTCGATCACCGAAACGTCGCTCGACGTCGTGCGCAGCGGCCAGATCAAGTTCGTGCCGGAAAACTGGACGACCACCTACTACCAGTGGCTCGAGAACATCCAGGACTGGTGCATCTCGCGCCAGCTCTGGTGGGGCCACCAGATTCCCGCGTGGTACGGCGAGAACGGCGAGGTGTTCGTCGCGCGCGACGAGGAAGAGGCGCGCGCGCAGGCCGCCGCGAAGGGCTACACCGGCGCGCTGAAGCGCGACGAGGACGTGCTCGACACGTGGTTCTCGTCGGCGCTCGTGCCGTTCTCGTCGCTCGGCTGGCCGAACGAAACGCCTGAACTGCAGCACTTCCTGCCGTCGTCGGTGCTCGTCACCGGCTTCGACATCATCTTCTTCTGGGTCGCCCGGATGGTGATGATGACGACGCACTTCACCGGCAAGGTGCCGTTCCACACCGTCTACGTGCACGGTCTCGTGCGCGACGCGGAAGGCCAGAAGATGTCGAAGAGCAAGGGCAACACGCTCGACCCGATCGACATCGTCGACGGCATCGACCTCGAGACGCTGGTCGCGAAGCGCACGACCGGCCTGATGAACCCGAAGCAGGCCGCGACCATCGAGAAGAAGACGCGCAAGGAATTCCCGGACGGCATCGCCGCGTTCGGCACCGACGCGCTGCGCTTCACGATGGCGTCGATGGCGACGCTCGGCCGCAACGTGAACTTCGACCTCGCGCGCTGCGAAGGCTATCGCAACTTCTGCAACAAGCTGTGGAACGCGACGCGCTTCGTGCTGATGAACTGCGAAGGCCACGACTGCGGCGCCGACAAACCGGAAGTGTGCGGCGCGGGCGACTGCGGCCCCGGCGGCTACCTCGACTTCTCGGCGGCCGACCGCTGGATCGTGTCGCTCCTGCAGCGCACCGAGGCCGACATCGCGAAGGGCTTCGCCGATTACCGCTTCGACAACATCGCGACCAGCATCTACAAGTTCGTGTGGGACGAGTACTGCGACTGGTACCTCGAACTCGCGAAGGTGCAGATCCAGAACGGCACGCCGGAACAGCAGCGCGCGACGCGGCGCACGCTGCTGCGCGTGCTGGAAACGGTGCTGCGCCTCGCGCACCCGATCATCCCGTTCATCACCGAAGCGCTCTGGCAGAAGGTCGCGCCGCTCGCCGGCCGTTATCCGCAAGGCCAGGCCGAGGGCGAAGCGTCGCTGATGACGCAGGCGTATCCGGTCGCGAACCTGCAGAAGATCGACGAGGCGTCCGAACAATGGGCGGCCGACCTGAAGGCGATCGTCGACGCGTGCCGCAACCTGCGCGGCGAGATGAACCTGTCGCCGGCGACCAAGGTGCCGCTGCTCGCGGCCGGCGATGCCGAGCGCCTGCGCTCGTTCGCGCCGTACGTGCAGGCGCTCGCGCGCCTGTCGGAAGTGCAGATCCTGGCCGACGAAGCGACCCTCGACAAGGAAGCGCACGGCGCGCCGATCGCGATCGTGGGCCCGAACAAGCTGGTGCTGAAGGTGGAAATCGACGTCGCGGCCGAACGCGAGCGCCTGTCGAAGGAAATCGCGCGCCTGACGGGCGAGATCGCGAAGTGCAATGCGAAGCTCGGCAACGAGGCGTTCGTCGCGAAAGCCCCGCCGGCCGTGGTCGAGCAGGAGCAGAAGCGCGTCGCCGAATTCCAGAGCACGCTCGAAAAACTGCGCGCTCAGCTCGATCGGTTGCCTGCGTAACAAACGGTAAGGTCGTTTGCGTTCACTATAATCAGAACGTGAACATAGGCTGTCTGACAAGTCGATTACAGGAATAAAGGTTCGATCATGTTGAAAGTCACCAAGGCGGTATTCCCCGTTGCCGGTCTCGGCACGCGGTTCCTCCCGGCAACGAAGGCGAGCCCGAAGGAAATGCTGCCCGTCGTCGACAAGCCGCTGATCCAGTACGCGGTCGAGGAAGCGATCGCCGCGGGCATCACCGAGATGATCTTCGTGACCGGGCGCAGCAAGCGCGCGATCGAGGATCACTTCGACAAGTCGTACGAGGTCGAGGCCGAACTCGAGGCGCGCGGCAAGGAGAAGCTGCTCGAGCTCGTGCGCAGCATCAAGCCGAGCCATGTCGACTGCTTCTACGTGCGCCAGCCGGAAGCGCTCGGCCTCGGCCATGCGGTGCTGTGCGCGGAGAAGCTCGTCGCCGACAATCCGTTCGCCGTGATCCTCGCCGACGACCTGCTCGACGGCAACCCGCCCGTGATGAAGCAGATGGTCGACGTGTTCGACCACTATCACAGCTCGGTGATCGGCGTGGAAGAGATCCCGCCGTCGGAGACGAAGTCGTACGGCATCGTCGACGGCAAGGAGTGGGAGGAGTCGATCGTCAAGATGTCGGCGATCGTCGAGAAACCGGAGCCGGAAGTCGCGCCGTCGAACCTCGGCGTGGTCGGCCGCTACATCCTGAAGCCGCGGATCTTCGAACACCTGCGTGCGCTGAAGCCGGGCGCGGGCGGCGAGCTGCAGCTCACCGACGCGATCCAGGCGCTGCTCGCCGACGAACAAGTGCTGGCCTACAAGTACCAGGGCACGCGCTATGACTGCGGCAGCAAGCTCGGCTACCTGAAGGCGACGGTCGAGTTCGCGCTGCGCCACCCGGAAGTCGGCACCGACTTCGACGCGTACCTGCGCGCGCGCGGCAACGGGCAACCGGCTGCCTGAACGCGGCACGGGCCGGCCTCGCCTCCCCGGCGGGCCGCCCTCGCGTCACGGCCGGCGCGTCAGCGCGTGACGGCCGGCTTCACCGAGACGACGCCCGGCATTGCGCCCGCGTCGTCTTTTTTCGTCTTCACGAGCCAGCCGTCACCCTGCTCGAACGGCAGCTTCGCGAGCGCGCTCTTCACGAGCGTCGGCGCGGCCTGCTGCGTGAGCGCATCGCGATCGCGCAGCGACGCCGACACGCGATAGACGTCGACGCCCGTCTTCGCATCGACGAAACGCAGCGTCAGCACGTGGCGGTACACCTTGCCCGCGAACGGCAGCGCGAACGGCGCCGGTCCGTCGACGGTCACGCACGCGCTGCTTGCCGCGCCGCACTGGTCGGCCGTCGCCGCGACCGACGCCGGCTGCGTCGCATACGCGATCGACAGCCGGTAGCGCGCGGCCTGGCCAGGCTGCGCGTCGAAGCCGCGCTGCGCGAGCTCGTCGTGCACGAGCGTCTCGATCTGCCGGTATTCGGCATCGTCGGCCTGAGCGGCCGTGCGAACGAAATCGTAGCCGTGCGCACCGGATGCGAACGCATTCGGCTGCCCGAGCGCGCTCACGCCGGTCGTGACGCCGGCGCAACCCGTCAACAGCGACGCCGCCAGCGCGGCCGCTGCCCATTCCTTTCTCATGACTTCCCCCAAATGCCTGCCGTCGTGCCCGGCCCTGTCAGGCGGACGGCTCGTCGATCGCGGGCAGCGACACCGTCACCGCGGTGCCGACACCCACTTCGCTGTCGACCGTCACGCTGCCGCCGTGGCGCGTGACGACCGTCTTCACGAATGCCATGCCGAGCCCGGAGCCCGAGATTTCGGGCCGCTCGCCGGCATGGAACCGCTTGAAACGCTCGAACAGATGCTGCAGATCTTCCGGCGCGATGCCGTACCCCTGATCGCGAATCGTACAGAAGATCCGCTTCGATGCATGCTCGACCGACAGCGTACACGCGATCACCGTGTCGGACGGACTGTATTTGACTGCGTTGTTCAGCAGGTTGACGAACGCACGCGTGATCAGCGAGCGGTCGGCGCGCGTCCAGCACATGTCGGCCCCGGCGTCGGTCTCGATGCGGATGCGCTTTGCCTGCGCCTGCGGCCAGACTTCGTCGCTCGCGTCGATCAGCACGTCGACCAGGCTCGTCGGTTCGAGCTGGTACGCCTGCGACTCCGCGCGCGCCAGCTGCACGAACTCGTCGGCGAGCGACAGCGCACGGTGCGCATAGCGCTCGATCCGCGCGAGCAGCCCGCGCATCGCGTCGGTTTCGACGCGATCGCGCTCGATCTCGACGAGCGCGAGGATCGACGACTGCGGCGAGCGCATGTCGTGCGACAGCAGGTGCAGCGCCTCCTCGCGCTGCCGCTCGGCCGCGTGCAGCTCGGTCACGTCGACCAGACCGGCGATCCAGCCCGTCACGTGGCCCTGCGCGTTCGTACACGGGGCGTAGCGTAACAGATGGTCGAGCCCGTCGCGATCGCGCACCTCGATGCCGCGCGCCATCGCTTCGTCTTCGGCCCCGAGCGTCGGGTCGAGCGCGTCCGGCCAGTGTGCGCGGATCGTGACGTCGTGTTCGGCGTTGCCGTCGACGGTCTTCATGAAGGTCAGCTCGCCGAGCGCGGCGCGCAGCGGCCGCCCTTCCGGCACCGGCAGCGCGAGCCGCGAACCGTAGCGCTTCGCCGCATGGTTCGCGATCAGCACGGTGCCGGCCAGGTCGGTGACGAAGATCGGCTCCGGCATGCTGTCGAGGCTGTCCCACACGAAGCGCTTCATGTCCTGCACGCGCTGCGCGGCCTGCGCCATCAGCGCCATCTGCCGTTCGAGCACGTCGCCGCCGACGCTGCGCGTGCGCGGTGCCTCGGGCAGCAGGTGCGGCTCATCGGCGAGCCGCTGCAGCTCGCGGCGCAGGTACGACATCGTCATTTCCAGGCGCCGCCAGTTCCAGATCGGGTAGACGGCGACCAGCCCGAAGATGGCCGGCGCGGGCGATAGCCATATGCGCGCCTCGAACAGCAGCGCCAGGCTCGCGACGACGGCCAGCGCGGCCAGGCTCAGCGTCAGCAGCAGCGCGCGCCACGGCGACAGCATCAGGAAGCCGCCCAGCAGCACGGCGAGCGGCAGCAGCGATGCGGCGAAGAGTCCGGCACGCGATGCAGGCAGGATCGCGCTGCCGGTCGTCAGCATGTCGAGGACGTTCGCGTGGATGTACACGCCGGCGAGCGGACCGAAGTCGCCCGACACCGGCGTCGCGAAGCGGTCGTAGAGGCCCGACGCCGTCACGCCGACGACGACGATCTTGCCGCGCAGTGCGTCGGGTTTCACGCGCCCTTCGAGCACGTCGTCGAACGACAGCGTCGGATACGCGGGCGTGTTGCGGCTGAACGGGATCAGGTAGCGGCCGTCGCCGGTCGCGTCGCGCGACAGGTCGTGCGCTTGCGCGCCGGGCGTGCCGCCGACCGGATGCAGCCGGCCGGCCTGGATCGCACGATAGACGGGCACCATCAGCTGCGGCCAGCGCACGCGGCCGTCGCTTTCGAACAGCGCGACGCTACGCACGATGCCGTCGGGATCGACTTCGAGATTGATGTGGCCGAGTCCCATCGTGCGTGCCGACAGCTCCGCCACCGGCGGATCGACGGTGCGCGTGCCGTCCGCCTGTTCGGGGCTCAGCAAGACGGGCAGGAAGGTCGGCACACGGGCCATCGCGTCGGCGAACGCGCGATCCTCCGGCGACTGCTCGGTAAACAGCACGTCGTAGACGACCGCGGCCGGCTGCGCACGCGCCAGCGTGTCGAGCAGCCGCGCGTGCACGCTGCGCGGCCACGGCCAGCGGCCGAGTGCGGACACGCTCTGGTTGTCGATGTCGACGACGACGACGTCGGGCGACAGCGGCAGGCTGCGCAGCATCAGCAGCCGGTCGTAGATCAGCCCGTCGACGCTCGACGACAGCCGGCCGAGCGCGCACGCGAGTATCACCGCGATCCCGAGGCAGCCGATCGCGATCCACTCGATCAGGAAGCGGCGGCCGAGGCGCCGCCGCGGGGAAACGGAGTCGGTTTTCATGCGCCGCGGGTCAGCGCGACAACGTGAACGCGTTGACCGGACTCGTCTTCTGATAGAACTTGCCGCCCTCGAACTCCTCGACCGTCACCGCCCAGTAGTAGTCGCCGGGCGGCAGGTGGGAGACCGTGATCCGGCGCGCCTGCAGGCCCATCTGGTCGACGACCGGCGCGCTCAGGTCCTTCGAGTGCGACAGCACGAACCGATAACGCGCGTCCTTGGCCGCGTCGTTCGGCGCCCAGCGGAACTCGTAGCCGTCCGGGCCGGGCGACGCGCTCGCATCGAGCCCCATCAGGCGCCGCTCGAACGCGTAAATGTGCGGCATGCCTTCGAGGCCGTTGTCGTCGATCGCGGAAATCCGGACGAAGTACGTGCCGTTCGGCACCTCGCGGAACACCGCGCGCGACGAGACCGTGCGCGTTTCGCTGAACAGTTCGAGCATGCCCGCGTCGCGCGCGAGTTGCAGGTGATAGGCATGCGCATGCTCGAGCGGCGCGACGTCGAACGTGAGGTCGGGCTCGTCCTGCACCTTGTCCGGATGCGTGAGCGCGGGCGCCGGCAGCAGCTGCACGGGTGCGCCGACCGCGCCGGACGACGTCGTGACGCTGCCGAAGTTCGCATGCACGAGCGTCGGGTCGGCCGGCTGCTGCTTGCCCGCGACGCCGACGGTGCCGTCGAGCACCTCGACACGCGTCGCCGCGTTGCCGGCGGCGTCGTAGTTCACGCGGAACCGCGTGCCGCGCACGCCGGCCACGACCGACGGCGAGCGGATCTGGAAGCGGTCGTCGCGCTTCTTCAGATGCGTGACCTCGCTGTCGACCGAGCCGCGCGTGAGCTCGAACTCGCGATCGAGCGTGCCGGTCAGCACGGTGCGGCGCAAGGTCTTCAGGTCGAGCTGGCTGTCGGGCGGCAGGCTCATGTGCGTGCCGTCGGCCAGTTCGAGCGTCAGGAAGCCGTTCGCGCCCGTGCGCACGCGGTCGCCCTCGGTAAGCGTCGCTTCGTTCGCGAGCGGCGCGTACGCGCCGCCGGACGCGCGCTCGGCCGTGCCCTGCACCGCGACGACGCGCGCGGTCAGCTTTTCCTTGCGCAGCCGCGCGACGGGCAGCTTCAGCGCGATGTCGGGCTGCAGGTGTTTCGGCGCGGGCACGCCGTTGATCCGTTGCAGCAGTTGCCAGTCGTCCGGGCCCTGCAGGTAGCGCGCGGCGACGTCGTACAGCGTGTCGCCGGCATGCGTGCGGTAGACGACCATCTTGCCCGCGGCAGCGCTCGGCTGCGCGACGGCCTGCTGCGCCGCGAACGCAAACGCGACCGCGCACGCCGCATGCAGTGCCGCCGTGCGCAGGTTCGCCGTGCGCTGGGTGATGCGCCGGGTCACTCCGGCTCTCCCTGACCGACCCGCTCGAGCCGGTAGCCGTAGCCGTAGATCGGCGCGAGGCGATAGCCGTTTTCCGGCCGCAGGCCGAGCTTCGTGCGCAGCATCGAGATGTGCGTGTCCATCGTGCGCGACGGGATGTCGGTCGCCTGCTTCCACACGAGATCGAGAATGTGCGCGCGCGACAGCGGCCGGTCGAGGTGCTGGAACAGCAGCAGCGCGAGCTCGAATTCCTTCTGCGTGAGGCTCACGGCCTTGTCGCCGACATACGCCTGCTTCAGGTTCACGTCGAAGCGGAACTGGTCGAACTCGCGAACGGTCGCCTCCGCATTGACCGGATACGCGCGGCGCAGCAGCGAGCCGATGCGCGCGCGCAGGATCGGGCCCGACACGGGCTTGACCACGTAATCGTCCGCGCCGGCGTTGAGGATCTGCGTGATCCCCGCCTCATCGTCGCGGCTCGTCATGAAGATGATCGGCAGGCTGTGCTCGGTCTGGTTCGCACGCACCCACTTGAGCACTTCCTCGCCGGACATGTCGGGCACGTTCCAGTCGAGCACGAGCAGATCGAACGTCTCGCGCTGCAGACGCTTCTTCAGGGCCTTGCCTTCCTTGAACGCATAGCACGTGTGGCCGACGGCCGTCAGCGTTTGACTGACGAAATCCGTCTGGGCCGGATCATCATCCAGTACAGCAATTCTCATAGCACCCCGCAAATCGAAATCGATTCGTCCAGTTCAGCTCCCCGCACTCATCCCGCCGCGCAGCATGCGCGCGGCGCCCGACACCGGCCGACGAGCCGTCGTTTGCCGAGCGCGCAACCTGCGCGACACGGCGCCCCGGCCACCCATCTCAAAAACGGGGCACGGACGAACCGGCGATTTCATCATAGTAGTATGAAATTCGCCAAGAAATTGCGCGGACTACGGTCCTTTATTCGAATAATCCTTCCCGTCGCGCAACTGGCGGCGCTTCCGGCTGGCCCAGCATGGGCTGCCCCAGCGTGGGCTGCCCCAGCATCCGCTCCAGCTGGCTGCGCACGCGCTCCCACGCCGGCGCCGCATAGTCGGGCTGGCTCGCCGCCCACGCCTGCGCGAGATCGAACACGCGCCCGATCGTCGCGCCGCAATACGTGAAGCCCGCGCCGTCGTCCCGCGCGGCGCCGCGCAGCCGTTCGTCGAGCGATTCGGCCAGCCACGGCATCTCGGCCGCCGCCGAATCGGCATACGCCTCGAGCGCGGCACGCGCGTGGCGATCCCGTTGCGGGTCGAGCTCGATCCGGCTCAACCCCGCCGCGCGTGCGGGCGCGATGCATTCCGCTGCGGACGGACTTCGAATGGTCCCTGGTCTGAAGGACATGTCCTCTCCCCGTTTGTACGACGGCAGCGTCAGGCATGGCCCCCGTGCCCGCCTCGTATGACGTACCGTGGCCGGCGCATCCATCCGAGACGGACGACCGGCCGGGTCAGTATACGCAGCCGGTCGTGCGGCGAGGTTTAAGAATTGTCAGAGGCGTCAGACGAGCGCTTTCCCATGGAACAGGCGCTGGGCGAGGGTCTGTGCTGGCGCTCGTGTCGCGCCGTTGGCGCGGCGGACCGCAGCGGGCGGTGCGCGAGCGGGCGCCGCAAGGGGCGCGTGATGCGGGCCGTCAGCGGCGACGCATCAGGAACACGAAGGTCTTGTCCTGCGTCGTCACTTCGACGATCTCGTTGCCCGTCTGCTTCGCGAACGCGGCGAAATCGCGCTGCGAACCCGGATCGGTCGCGAGCACCTTGAGGATCTGCCCGCTCTCCATATCGGCGAGCGCTTTCTTGGCGCGCAGGATCGGCAACGGGCAATTGAGCCCGCGCGCGTCCACTTCCTTGTGAATCTGCATCGGCTGTCGACCTTCGAATGACGCGCCACACGGGCGCGGGAGGAAGCGGCGATTTTACCGCAGCGCGGCCGCCCCTGCCCGCGCGGCCCGGGCCCGGCCGCGCGACGCGGCGCGCCCGCGCTCGGCACGCGCTCGTCATGCCAAGCGCCCGCCGAGCGCCCGTCAGGCGCCCGTGAACCCGCCCGCGAGCCGCTCGCGCAGATGCCGCACGAGCGCACGCACCGCGCTCGGCACGACCGGGCTGTACGGCCGCAGCGCGAAGATGTGGTCGCCGAACGCACCCGACGGCCGCCAGCCGTCCAGCAGCGCGACGAGCCGGCCGGCGTCGAGATCGCGCTGCGCGCTGAAATCCGGCAGCAGCGCGATGCCGAGCCCGCCGAGCGCGGCCTCGCGCATCGCCTCGCTGTTGTTGGCCGCGAAGCTGCCGCGCACCGGCACGCTCACGCGCTGGCGCCGCCGGCCGTCCGGCTCGAAGCTCCAGGCGGCCGGTTCGTTGTCGCGCAGGTAGCACAGGCAGCTGTGGTCGACGAGTTCGCTCGGGTGGCGCGGCGCACCGCGCGCGTCGAGGTAGTCGCGGCTCGCGACCAGCAGCGAACGCGTGTCGCACAGCTTCCACGCGACGTGGGTTTGCGGCGCGGTCGTCGTATGGCGGATCGCGAGGTCGAAGCCCTCCTGCGTCAGCGAATGCAGCCGGTCGGACAGGTCGAGTTCGATGTGCACGCCCGGGTGCTGCCGCAGGAAATCGGGCAGGTGCGGCACGACCTGCTGGCGCCCGAGCGCGACCGGCGCCGTCACGCGCAGCAGCCCGCGCGGCTCGCCGGCGAGTTCCTTTACGCGCGCGAAGTGCTGGCCGATCGATTCGAACGCGTCGCGCGTGCTGTCGACCAGCGTCTGCCCGGCGTCGGTGAGCCGCACGCTGCGCGTCGTGCGCCGCACGAGCGGCACGCCGGCCGCCTTCTCGAGATCGGCGATGCGCTGGCTCATCGCGGCCTTGCTGATGCCGAGCCGCTGCGCGGCGGCCGTGAAACTGCCGGCCGCGGCGAGGACCGTCAGCGAGTGGATATGCGGCCAGAGCGCCTGGACATTTTGCTGATTCATCCGCCGATTATTCAGAATTCTGAACAGTGAATCAAGCTGCGCGGCCTTCTCCCGCCCCGCCGCTTTGCCTAGACTAGGTTCCGTCCACCCCCATTCCCATGCCCAGGAGACACGCATGACCACGGTTCCCGCCTATACGTCCGACGCCGACGTCGGCCACTACATCGACGGCGCACCCGTCGCCGGCCGCAGCGGCCGCTTCCAGGACGTCTTCAATCCGGCGCTCGGCCGCGCGGTGCGCCGCGTCGCGCTCGCCGGCGACGACGAAGTACAGCGCGCCGTCGCGTCCGCCCGTGCGGCGTTCCCGGCCTGGGCCGACACGCCGCCGATCCGCCGCGCCCGCGTGCTGCACCGCTTCCTGCAGTTGATGAACGAACACCGCGACACGCTGGCCGCCATCATCACGGCCGAGCACGGCAAGGTGTTCTCGGATGCGCAGGGCGAAGTCGCGCGCGGCATCGACATCATCGAATTCGCATGCGGCGTGCCGCAACTGCTGAAGGGCGACTTCACCGACCAGGTCAGCACCGGCATCGACAACTGGACGATGCGCCAGCCGCTCGGCGTCGTCGCGGGCATCACGCCGTTCAACTTCCCGTGCATGGTGCCGTGCTGGATGTTCCCGGTCGCGCTCGCGACGGGCAACACGTTCGTGCTGAAGCCGAGCGAACGCGACCCGTCGGCGGCGCTGTTCATCGCCGACCTGCTCACGCAGGCGGGCCTGCCCGCCGGCGTGTTCAACGTCGTGCAGGGCGACAAGGGCGCGGTCGACGCGCTCCTCGACCACCCGGACGTGCAGGCCGTCAGCTTCGTCGGCTCGACGCCGATCGCGGCCTACGTGCAGCAGCGCGCGGTGCAGTCGGGCAAGCGCGTGCAGGCGCTCGGCGGCGCGAAGAACCATCTCGTCGTGATGCCGGACGCGAACATCGAGCAGGCGGTCGACGCGCTGATCGGCGCCGCGTACGGCTCGGCCGGCGAGCGCTGCATGGCGATCAGCATCGCGGTGCTGGTCGGCGACGTGGCCGACAAGATCGTGCCGTTGGTGGCCGAGCGCGCGCGCAAGCTGGTGATCGGCGACGGGATGTCGCCGGAAGTCGAGATGGGACCGATCGTCACCGGCGACGCGCTCAAGCGCATCGAAGGTTATATCGGGCAAGGCGTCAGCGAAGGCGCGCAACTGGTGGTCGACGGCCGCGGGCTGCGCGTGCCGGGCCGCGAGGCAGGCTTCTTCACCGGCGGCACGCTGTTCGATCACGTGAGCCCCGACATGCGCATCTACAAGGAAGAGATCTTCGGGCCGGTGCTCGGCTGCGTGCGCGTGAAGGACTTCGGCGAAGCGGTCGACCTGATCAACGCACACGAATTCGGCAACGGCGTCGCATGCTTCACGAGCGACGGCGGCATCGCGCGCGAATTCGCGCGGCGCATCCAGGTCGGCATGGTCGGCATCAACGTGCCGATCCCGGTGCCGATGGCCTGGCACGGCTTCGGCGGCTGGAAGAAGAGCCTGTTCGGCGACATGCACGCGTACGGCGAGGAAGGCGTGCGCTTCTACACGCGCCAGAAGTCGGTGATGCAGCGCTGGGCGTCGAGCATCGGCAAGGGCGCCGAATTCGCGATGCCGACCGCGAAGTAAGCGGGGTCGACGCGCCGCCCGCCGAGGGAATGCGCGGGCGGCCGGCGAATCGCAGGCCGGCGTCAGCCGGCCTGCGTGCCGTGGGCGCCGTCGGCGGTCGGCAGGTACGACAGCTCGAGCCGGTACGCGAGCGCGACGAACAGGCTCTGCGCGAGGCCCATCGTCGCGGTCAGTGCACGGAACCCGAACGTCTCGCTGTCCTGCACCATCAGCGTCACCTCGGCCTCCCGCGCGAGCGGGCTCATCCGGCTGTCGGTGATCGCGATCAGGCGCGCGCCGCGCTGCACGGCCTGCTGCGCGACCTGCACCGTCTCTTCCGCGTACGGCATGAACGAGATCACGATCATCACGTCGCCCTCGCGCACCGAGCGGATCTGGCCGAGATGCATGCTGCCGAGCGCGCTGAACAGGCCGATGCGCTTGTCGGTGTGCTGCAGCGCATAGTCGAGATACACGGCGATCGGAAACGCGCGGCGCGAGCCGGCGATCCAGATCGCCTGCGTGTCGGCGAGCAGGTCGACGGCCTGTGCGAGCGCGTGCGGGTCGAGCGTCTGCCGCAGCTGCTGCATGCCGGCAATGCTGCCCTTGATGAATTCGTCGGCGATCTGCTCGGGCTGCAGGCTCGACTCGCCCGATTCGATCACGTCGCGCAGCCGCAGGTTGTACGCGCGGCCCGGCGCGATCTGCTGGGCCAGCCCCTCGCGGAACAGCCGCTGCATCTCGGAGAAACCCGAAAAGCCGAAATGCTTCGCGAACCGGACGACGGCCGACGGCTGCACGCCGCACGCCTCCGCGAGCGACTGGATGCCTTCCAGGCCCAGCTGGTCCCGATGCGTTTCCACGTGACGCGCAATCACCTTCAGGCGATTGCTGAGGCCGTCGTACTCCTGCGTCAGATGCTGCAGGAACGCCTCGACGGTGGCGGGTGGTTTCTCGGATGAACTCATCGGATAGCGCGAAGTTGACGGCCCCGATCCGCGCGCCGCCTGCGCGTGCGCCCGGGACTCACCTATGGACATGCATGAAGGGCGAATTTAATCACGTTTGCGGCACGGCCCGCGCCGCACGCTCGCTCCCACGCGCTCGATCATCACCTGCACACGCTCCACGGCCGGAATGGAAACGATTTTCCAACGCCGTCGCCGAGCCGTAAAGATTAGGGCGTCTACCGACGCCGAGCGAACGGCGACGCCGAGGGTCGCCGGCAACCGCCCTGGGCCGCCGGCCGACGCCGCGCATCGGTCGCCGCTTGCTCACCGCTCGCTCACCGATAGTCGACCCATACGCCGCCCGCATCGGCGGACCGCACGCAGTTCTCGACCCACCGCACGCCTTCGACGCCCGCATGAACATCCGGAAAGCGGATGCTCTTCAACGCCTGCGCGTCGCCGCGATCGGCCGCGTCCATCGCGAGCGCGAAGCGTGCGTACAGATTCGACCACGCTTCGAACAGCCCTTCCGGATGCCCGGCGCCGATGCGGTCTTCGCGCAATGCGTGCGGATGCAAATAGCCCATCCCGCGATCGAGCACCTGCGCGGGCTGCCCCTGGATCTCGTAGCGCAACTGGTTCGGATGTTCGTCCCACCATTCGACGCTCGCCTTCGAGCCGATCACGCGCACCTTCTGCCCGTGCATCGAGCCCGCGTTCACCGCGCTCGACCACACATAGCCGATCGCGCCCGTGTCGTACTCCATGATCGTGAACGCGTTGTCCTCGAGCGGCGCGCGACTCTTCACGAAGCTCTGCCGCGAGCACATCAGCCGTTTGATCCGCAGTTCCGGCGCCATCACTTCGGAGATGTACAGCGGATGCGTGCCGATGTCGCCGAGCACGTAGCTCGGCCCCGCGAACTTCGGGTCGACGCGCCAGCGCGCGGCGGCGCTCGCGGCTTCGACGCCCTCGCTGTGAAAGCCGTGCGCGAACTGCATCTGCACGATGCGGATCTCGCCGAGATCGCCGCGCGCGATCATTTCGCGCGCCTGCTCGATCATCTGGTGTCCGGAATAGCCGTACGCGACGCCGACGATGCGGTTCTTCTCGACCGACAGCCGCTGCAGCGCCTCGGCCTCCTCGGTCGTGAAGCACAGCGGCTTTTCGCACACGACGTGCAGCCCCGCGTTCAGCGCCGCGCGGCAAATTTCGAAGTGCGTGTTGTTCGGCGTCGCGATCGACACCGCGCGGATGCCGTCGGCACGCTTCGCCTCGGCGTCGAACATCGTCCGGTAGTCGGGATAGCAGCGCCCGGCGTCGACGCCGAGCTTCACGCCGAATTGCCGCCCGCGTTCGGCATCGATGTCGAATGCACCGGCAACGAGCTGGAAGCTGCCGTCTCGCAATGCGGCCGACCGGTGGCTGTAGCCGATCTGGCTGCCGAGGCCGCCGCCGACCATGCCCCAGGGAATCGAATGTCCGAGCAGAATCTGTCCGTCGATCATGATTGTCGTGTTCCTGTCCGTGTTCAGGTGTTCAAAGTGTGTGCAGAGGGTCGGGCCGACGGCCGGTTACGCGAACCCGGCCGATGCGAGAAACTCGCGGCTCGCCGCGACGTCGCGCAGGCTCGTGCCGGCATTGCGCGGATCGCGCTCCTGTTCGATCGTGATGGTTCCCGCATAGCCGATGTCGTCGAGCGCGCGACGGATCGCGCGGTAGTCGAGCACGCCGGTGCCGATCGGGCACATCACGCCACGCGCGCACGCCGCGAAGAAGGCGATGTGTTCGCCCATCACCGCGTCGTACACGGCCGCGTCGATATCCTTGAAATGCACGTAGTCGAGCCGCGCCGCGTGACGGCGCAGCCACGTCTCGGGATCCATCCCCGAGTAGTAAAGGTGGCCGGTGTCGAGACAGAGGCCCGCCGTATCGGCCGCGACGTCGGCGACGATCCGGTCGATCTCGTCCGCGAACTCGATGTAGCCGCCTGCATGCGGATGGATCACCGCGCGCACGCCGAATTCGTCGCGCGCGATCGTCGCGATTTCGCGAATGTGGTCGACCATGCGCGCCCAGCGTTCGGCGGACAGGCGCGGCGCGCGATCGGCGTGGCCGGCCGCGTAGTCGCGTTCGTCGTGCCCCCAGTCCATCACGACCAGATACGGCGCCGCATGACGCTGGCCCGGCTGCGTCGGCAGCTTCGGCAAGCGCGTGATCAGCGCGCAGATCTCGCGCGTCTGGCGCAGCAGGTTCGGGAGATTCTCCGGCGACACCAGGTCGTCGAAGATCGTGCCGGCGGTGATGCTCAAACGCTGCCGCTCGAGCTCCGCGCTCACCACGTCGAGCTCGAGCGGGATGTAGCCGTACGGGCCGAGCTCGATGCCCGAATAGCCGGCCTGTGCGGCCTCGGCGAGCACCTGCCGCCACGGCGGCAGGTGCGGGTTCTTCACGTCGTCGACGCCCCAGCAGCAGGGCGCGCAGCCAATCTTCATCGTCATGTTGGTCAGTCCCGCAGGAAAGCGGCGCGCGGCCGCGAGCATGGCCGCATGGACACGCGGCCCGGTGTCGGCGTGTTCAGCCGGTTCAGCCGCGATAGAACGCCGGGCGTTCGGCCATCGCGATCGGCTCGACCGCCCCGCTCTGCTGCGCGCGCACGCACGCATCGGCCGCGACCGCCGCCGCATAGCCGTCCCATGCGGACGGCCCGGTCAGCGCACCCTGCCGCACGCCGTCGATGAACGCCTGCAGCTCGACGTCGTACGATGCGATGAAGCGCTCCTTCCAGTCGGTCATGATCTCGACCGACTGCCGCGCCGCGTGCTTGAGCCCGACCGCGGGCGGATCGGGCAGCTTCGCGATGCCGTTCTCGCCGACCACCTCGCACTGGATGTCGTAGCCGTATTGGCAGTTCACGAAGATCTCGACGTCGATGCGCACGCCGCTCGCGGTTTCGAGCAGCACGATCTGCGGATCGGCGAGATGCGCGGACGCATGGCGCGTCTTCTTCGGATAGACGACCTGCGCGGTCGCATAGTCCTCGCCGAGCAGCCAGCGCAGCACGTCGAGCTCGTGGATCAGCGTGTCGGTGATCGCCATGTCGGTCGTATAGCGCTCGCCGACCGACTGGTTGCGGTGCGCGCAATGCAGCATCAGCGGCGCGCCGATCTCGCCGCCGTCGATCACGCGCTTGAGCGCGCGATAGCCTTCGTCGTACGGACGCATGAAGCCGACCTGCACGAGCCGGCGGCCGTGCGCGACCTCGGCTTCGACGATCCGCAAGCAGCCGTCGGCCGTGACGGCCAGCGGTTTCTCGCAGAACACCGGCTTGCCGTGCGCGATCGCGTCGAGCACGAACGCCTCGTGCGTCGGCCCCCACGACGTGACGAGCACGGCCTGTACGTCGGCAGCCGCGACCACTTCGTGGCCGTCGCCGTAGATTTCCGCGTCGAGCCCGTACTTCGTCACCGCGTCGCGCGCCTGCTGCGGATCGATGTCGTTGACGGCCACCACGCGCGCGCCGGACAGCGTGCGCGTGAGCCTGCGGATATGGTCCTGGCCGATCGCGCCGCAGCCGATCACGCCGATTTGCAAGGTCATCCGGATATCTCCAGTCTCTGGTTCAACGACGGCGCGGCCCGTGCCGCGCCGGTCGGCAATGGTTCCAAAACGGGTCAGCGCGCGGCCGCCCGTTCGAAATGGCGTTCGACGTAGCGCTGGATCGTGTCGCGCATATAGCGCGACGACGCTTCCGCGCGGTCCTCCCACGCGAACACGCACGACGACATCACGCCGTCGAAGCCGGCGCTGCCGAGTGCGCGGAAAAACACGTCCCAGTCGATCTCGCCCTGCCCGATGTCGAGATGCTGGTGCACGCGGATCTGGTTCGAGCCCGGCGGGTTCACGATGTAGCGCAGCTGGCTGCTCTTGCGGTGGTCGAACGTGTCGGCCACGCGCACGTGCGCGAGGATCGGCGCGGCGGCCGCGATCATCGCGGCCATGTCGTCGCCGTAATAGAACGTGTGCGGCGCGATGTACGACAGCTTCAGCGACGGCGAACCGATGTTCGTGACGATGTCGATCGCCGGCTGCAGCTGCTCGATCCAGTCTTCCGGATGCGGCTCGACCGACAGCACGATGCGTTCGCGCTCGAGGATCGGCAGCAGCTCGTCCATCGAACGGAACCACGCGGCTTCGCACAGCTCCTTCGGATTCGCGCCCGGCCGTTCGCCGACCGAGCGCTCCGGCGACGCGCCGCGCCCGAATTCGGACACCATCAGCGGGCATTCCATCTCGAGCGCGACCTCGATCGCCTTCTTCCAGCAGCGCACCGCCCACTGCCGCTCGTCATCGAACGGGCTGGCCCAGCGGTACATCGGCTGCAGCGACGCAAGGCCCACGCCGCTCGCGCGCAACGCTTGCCGGAACGCGGCCATGCGCTCGCGCGTCGCGCGCGGCATCACCCACCAGTCGAGAAAGTCGCTGCGCGGCGACAGCTCGATCTGGTCGTAGCCGAGCTCGGCCACCGCATGCGGCAGCCGGTCGAGCGGCAGGTGGCGAATCATGTAGGGATCCAGAGCGATCTTCATTTTCTTCCCGATCGGTTGTGTGTTCGATCTCGGCCGGTCAGCGGCGCGATTTCTTGTTGCGATACTGGTCGGCGATCACGGCCGCGACGATGATCGCGCCCTTGACCATCTCCTGGTAGTACGCGTCGATCCGGATGAACGTGAAGCCCGACGTCATCACGCCGAGGATCAGCACGCCGATCACGGTGCCCGTCACGCGCCCGAGGCCGCCCGACAGCGATGTGCCGCCGATCACGACGGCCGCGATCGCGTCGAGCTCGTACATCACGCCCATGCCCGACTGGCCGGAGATCGCGCGCGCGGCCGTCACGGTGCCGGCGATCCCGCTCAGGAGGCCCGCGATCGCATAGACGAACACCAGGTGGCGCGTCACGTTGATGCCCGATACGACGGCCGCGTGGCGATTCGCGCCGATCGCATACGTGTACTTGCCGAAGCGCGTATAGCGCAGCACGACGTGGAAGATCGCGGCCACCACGACGAAGATGATCACCGGATTCGCGCCCGCGCCGATCGCCGCGAACTGGTCGGTCAGCATCGACACCGGCATCCCGTTGGTGAACCACTTCGCGAAGCCGCGCGCGGCCACCATCGTGCCGAGCGTCGCGATGAACGGCGGGATGCCCGTCAGCGCGATCAGCGAGCCGTTGAGCAGGCCGACCAGCAGCCCGACGCACACGCCGGCCAGCACCGGCCAGATGATCGGCAGGTCGGTCAGGTGCGGGAACACCGCGCGCGGAAAATCGGACACCTGCGCGAGGCTGGCCGACACGACCGCCGCCGCCGCGACGACGGACCCCGACGACAGGTCGATCCCGCTCGTGATGATCACGAGGTTCACGCCGACCGCGATGATCCCGATCACGGCCATCTGCAGCACGATGATCTCGAGCCGCTCCGCGTTGAACAGGAAGCTCTGCCCGACGACGAGCCAGCCGATCACCTCGAAGAACAGGCTGATGCCCACCAGCACCAGGAAGATGCTCAGTTCGGGCGGCCACTTCGCGTGCCGCGTCTTGATCGTCATGGACTGCGCGTCCGCGACCGGATTCAGGTTGCCCATTTCAGTTGTCTCCATGCTTGTTGCGGCTCAGCGCGAGGCCAGGTCCATGATGCGGACCTGGTCGGCGTCCTTGCGTTCGACGATGCCGGTCATCCGGCCTTCGTGCATCACCATCACGCGATCGCTCATGCCGAGCACCTCCGGCATCTCCGACGAGATCATCAGCACCGCGACGCCCTTGCCGGCGAGCGCGCTGACGAGCCGGTGGATCTCGGCCTTCGCGCCGACGTCGATCCCGCGGGTCGGCTCGTCGAGGATCAGGATGCGCGGTTGCGTGAGCAACCATCTGCCGATCAGCACCTTCTGCTGGTTGCCGCCCGACAGGTTCTGGATTTCCTCGTGCAGCCCGGGCGTCTTCACGCGCAGCATCCGGCTCATTTCCTCGCAGTCGCGTTTCAACTGCGCCTGCCGCACGAAATTGAACTTCACGTAGCGGTTGCTGAGCACCGCCGCTTCCATGTTCGCGAGCAGGTCGAGATTCAGGAAGCAGCCGGTGTCCTTGCGGTCCTCGGTGAGGAACGCCATCCCGTGCTTCATCGCCTGCGCGGGCGTGGCGATGCGCACCGGCTTGCCGTCGATCAGGATCTCGCCGGAGGTGGCCGGCACGACGCCGAACAGCGCCTCCGCGACGTTCGAGCGCCCCGAGCCGACGAGGCCCGCGACGCCGAGGATCTCGCCCGCGCGCAGCTCGAAGCTGACGTCGCGGAACACGCCGTCGACGCCGAGGTTCTTCACGGCCAGCACGACGTCGCCGATCGGCACCTCTTCCTTCGGGAACATCTGCGTGATCTCGCGGCCGACCATCATGCGGATGATGTCGTCGCGCGTGACGTCGCTCGACGCGTGCGTGCCGATGTACTTGCCGTCGCGGAACACCGAGAACTCGTCGGCGATCTCGAACAGCTCGTTCATCTTGTGCGTGATGTAGACGATGCCCTTGCCCTGCTCGCGCAGCTGGCGAATGATGCGGAACAGGTGCGTGACCTCCTTGTCGGTCAGCGCGGAAGTCGGCTCGTCCATGATCAGCACGTCGGAGTCGAACGACACGGCCTTCGCGATCTCGACCATCTGGCGGCTCGCGACCGTCAGCGTGCGCACGTCGGCTTCCGGGTCGATGTCGATCGACAGCCGCTCGAACAGCGCGGCGGTGCGGCGGCGCAGCTCGGCGTGATCGATCAGGCCGAAGCGGTTCTTCGGTTCGCGGCGGATCCAGATGTTCTCCGCGACCGTCATGTACGGCATCAGGTTGAGTTCCTGGTGGATCATCGCGATCCCGCGATCGAGCGCGTCGAGCGGGCCGTTCAGCACGACGGGCTCGCCGTTGATCAGGATCTCGCCCTGGTCGGGCGTGTAGACGCCGGCGATGATCTTCATCAGCGTCGACTTGCCGGCGCCGTTCTCGCCCATCAGCGCATGCACGGTGCCGCGCCGCACGCGGAACTGCACGCCGTCGAGCGCGACGACGCCGGGAAACGACTTGCCGACGCCGCGCACCTCGAGCACGCAGTCGGCGGCGGGCACACCGGACGAACCCGGTGCGGCGGACGAGGCGGCCGGCGCGCTTTCGCTCGCCATCGAGCGCGCCATCCTGGCTGTAAACATGGACGTTCCTCGAAAGTCACACGCGAACCCGGACACGCCGGGCCCGCGCAGTTCAGCGGAAAAACCGGTCAGTGCTTCGCGTACTGGTTCATGTTCTCCGGCGTGACGAGTTCGAACGGCACGTTCACGAAGCGCTCGACGGGCTGCTTCTTCGCCAGCTTGAGCGCGGCCGCGACGGCCTGCGCGCCCTGCCCGGCCGCGTTCTGGTACACCGACACCTTCAGCTCGCCGCTCTTCATCGCCGCGAGCCCGTCCGGCGTCGCGTCGATGCCCGCGACGACCGTCTTCGGCGTCAGCTTGCGCGCGGCCTTCAGCGCGTTGATCGCGCCGATCGCCATTTCGTCGTTGTTCGACACGATCGCGTCGAACTTCGTCCCGGAGCTCAGCCAGTTCATCGTGATGTCCTGGCCCTGCGTGCGGCTCCACTTGCCTTCGCGCTTGTCGACGATCTTCATGCCGGCACAGTCCTTGGTCGCGATCACGTCCTCGATGTCCTTGGTGCGCGCGCGCGCCGACTCGTTGGACAGCTCGCCCATCAGCACCAGGATGTCGCCCTTGCCGCCGAGCAGCTTGCACACCTGGCGCGCCTGCAGCGTGCCCGACTGTTTCTCGTCGGAGGCGACCACGGCGACGCCGGCCGGCAGCTTGTCGAAATCGACCGGCTTGCGGTTCACGTAGACGAGCGGGATCTTCGCGGCGGTCACCATCTTGGTGATCTTCGGCGTCGCGTCGGTGTCGACCGCATTCACGATGATCGCGTCGACCTTCTGCGCGATCATGTTCTGGACCTGGCTCAACTGCTTGCCGACGTCGTTGCCGCCGTCCTCGATCTGCACGGTCGCGCCGTCCTTCTTCGCCGCATCGCCGATGCTGTTGCGCAGGATCGTCAGGAACGTGTCGTCGAACGATGCCATCGTCACGCCGATCTTCTCGGCATGCGCGAGCGGCATGGCCAGGATTGCGGCGGCCGCGGCGGCCATCAGCTTGGTCTTCATGATCACTCTGTCTCCTCATCTCCGGGGGCGGAAAAACGGCGCGTTGCGCGCCGCCGGGCCGAGTCCGATCGGATCCGATTCGGACTGAAGCATCCGGATGAAACTGTAGATCACTTCTTCGAAAATTTGGAAATTTATTTCTACGTGATTTCACCTAGGGAACTGGATTTCCAAAAAGTCTAGACTCCGTTCCGTAGCCCGATTCCTTGCGGCAGGCGTTCCCGTGTCGTGCCGCGCACGTGACGGACCGCCGTCGCAGGATCGGTCCCTCAATCCGCCGGCACGGTCGAACGCCGGCCGCGAGCGTGATACGTGATATGAGCCCGTTGAACTTTCCGACTGACCGCCCCATCGATCTCGCCTGCCTCGGCCGCGTCGCCGTGGACCTTTACGCGCAACAGTACGGCAGCCGCCTGGAGGACGCGCGCAGCTTCCAGATGTATCTCGGCGGCTCGTCGGGCAACGTCGCGTTCGGCGTCGCCCGGCTCGGGCTGAAGACCGCGATGATCTCGCGCGTCGGCGACGAGCAGATGGGCCGCTTCGTGCGCGAGACGCTCGAGCGCGAAGGCTGCGACACGAGCCAGCTGCAGACCGATCCGGAACGCCTGACCGCGCTCGTGCTGCTCGGGCTGAAGGATCGCGACACGTTCCCGCTGCTGTTCGTGCGCGAGAACTGCGCGGACATGGCCGTGCGCGCCGACGAGATCCGCGAGGACTTCATCGCCGGCTGCCGCGCGCTCGCGATCACCGGCACCCATCTTTCGACGCCGGGCACCCGCGAGGCGTCGCTGACCGCGCTCGGCTACGCGCGCCGCCACGGCGTCGTGCGGATCCTCGACATCGACTACCGGCCGGTGCTGTGGGGGCTGACCGCGCGCGGCGCGGGCGAGAACCGCTACGTGCCCGACGCGCAGGTCACGCGGCAACTGCAGCAGGTGCTCGGCGAGTTCGACCTGCTGGTCGGCACCGAGGAGGAATTCCTGATCGCGGGCGGCGTGCCGCACGACCTGATCGCGTCGCTGCAGGCCGTGCGCCTCGCGAGCGGTGCGGTGCTGGTGGTCAAGCGCGGCGCGCTCGGCTGCTGCGTGATCGAGGGCGACATCCCCGCGCGCATCGACGATGCGCCGACCTTCCACGGCGAACGCGTCGAAGTCCTGAACGTGCTGGGCGCGGGCGACGCGTTCCTGTCGGGCCTGCTGTCCGGGCTGCTGCGCGGGCACGGCTGGGCGCAAGCGACGCGCATCGCGAACGCGTGCGGCGCGATCGTCGTGTCGCGCCACGCGTGCTCGGCCGCGATGCCGACGCCGGCCGAGCTCGCGCACTGGTTCGGTGGCAGCCGCAATCCGCAGGTGGACGCCGATCGCGCGCTCGCGCACCTGCATCGCGTGACGGTGCCGCGCCGCGCATGGGACGACCTGTGCGTGATGGCGTTCGACCATCGCAGCCAGTTCTACGAGCTCGCGGTGCAGGCCGGCGCGGACGAGGCGCGGATCAAGACGCTCAAGCGCCTGCTCGTGCGCGCGGCCGAACAGGTCGAGCGCGATCGCCGGATCGAAGGCCACGTCGGCGTGCTGATCGACGGCGGCGCATATGGCCGCGACGCGCTCGCGTCGGCCACCGGCCGCGGCTGGTGGGTCGGCCGCCCGGTCGAGCTGCCCGGCTCGCGGCCGCTGTGCTTCGACGACACGCGCTCGGTCGGCTCGTCGCTCACGCACTGGCCGACCGAACAGGTCGTGAAGTGCCTCGTCCACTACCACCCCGACGACGACGTCGACCTGCGCGTCGCGCAGGAGCAGCGCGTGCTGGAGCTGTGGGAAGCCACGCGCGCGAGCGGCAACGAGCTGCTGCTGGAAATCATTCCGCCGCGCGCGGTCACGCCGCCCGGCACCGAGGACGACGCGGTGCTGCGCACGGTCGCGCGCTTCTACAACCTCGGCGTGATGCCGGAGTGGTGGAAGCTCGCGCCGATGAGCGCCGACGGCTGGGCGCGGCTCGAGACGCTGGTGGCCGAGCGCGACCCGCACTGCCGCGGCGCGGTGATCCTCGGGCTGAACCAGCCGCTGCAATATCTGGTCGACAGCTTCCGCTCGGCGACCAACCCGATCGTCAAGGGCTTCATGGTCGGCCGCACGCTTTGGGCCGACGCGTCGCTGCACTGGCTCGCCGGCCGGATCGACGACCAGGCGCTGATCGACGAAGTGGCCGGCAATTTCGCGCAGCTGGTCGACGCGTGGCTCGGCCGCCGTGCCGCCGCGCGCGCCGCCGCAGCCGCCTGATGCAGATGTCCGTGATGACCACCCGATTCCTCCTGATCGACAGACGATGACCACCACCGTGAGACTGACCGTCAGCCAGGCGCTCGTGCGCTACCTGGCCGCCCTGCGCGCCGAAGTCGTCCAGCCGGACGGCCGCACCGAGATCCTGCCGTATTGTGGCGGCGTGTTCGCGATCTTCGGCCACGGCAACGTGGCCGGGCTCGGCGAAGCGCTGCATGCCGAAAAAGAACGGCTGCCGACGTTCCGCGCGCACAACGAGCAAGGAATGGCGAATGCGGCCGTCGCGTTCGCGAAAGCGAACTTCCGCCAGCGGATGATGGCCGCGACGTCGAGCATCGGCCCCGGCGCGACCAACATGCTGACCTCCGCGGCGCTCGCGCACGTCGGCCGGCTGCCGCTGTTGCTGCTGCCCGGCGACGTGTTCGTGTCGCGGCTGCCCGACCCGGTGCTGCAGCAGGTCGAGGACTTCGAACAGGGCGACGTCAGCGCGAACGACTGCTTCCGGCCGGTGACGCGCTACTTCGACCGGATCACGTCGCCCGAGCAGCTGCTGGTCGCACTGCCGCGCGCGATCCAGGTGATGACCGACCCCGCGCAGTGCGGCCCCGTGTGTCTCGCGCTGCCGCAGGACGTGCAGACCTTCGCGTACGACTGGCCGGAGGACTTCTTCGCGCCGCCGGTGATCCGGATGCGCCGCCCGCCGGCCGACGCGCTCGAACTCGCGGATGCGCTCGACGTGTTGAAAGCGGCGAAGAAACCGCTGATCGTCGCCGGCGGCGGCGTGCTGTACAGCCAGGCGTGGGACGCGCTGCGCACGTTCGCCGACACGCACGGCGTGCCGGTCGCCGAATCGCAGGCCGGCAAGGGCAGCCTCGCGTGGGACCACCCGCTGAACCTCGGCTCGATCGGCGTGACGGGCTCGCCCGCCGCGAACCGCGCGGCCGCGCAGGCCGACGTGGTGTTCGCGGTCGGCACGCGCCTGCAGGACTTCACGACCGGCTCGCACGCGCTGTTCGGCAATGCGACGCTGCTGAGCCTGAACGTGCAGCCGTTCGACGCGGGCAAGAAGCGCGGCCGGCAATTGATCGCCGATGCGCGCACGGGCCTCGGCCAGCTGTCGGCCGCGCTCGCGGGCTGGCGCGCGGATGCGGCGTGGACGGCCGCGAACCAGGATCAGGCCGCCGCGTGGAACGCGCGCGTGACCGAGCTGACCACGCGCATGCCGAAGGACACCCTGCCGTACGACGCGGAAGTGATCGGCGCGGTGCGCGACTCGGCGGCCGACGCGGGACGCGACAGCGCGCGCGACGATCTCGTCGTGTGCGCGGCCGGCACGCTGCCGGCCGAACTGCACAAGCTGTGGCGCAGCGGCGTGCCGGGCAACTACCACATGGACTACGCGTACTCGTGCATGGGCTACGAGGTCGCGGGCGGCCTCGGCGCGAAGCTCGCGCGGCCCGAGCGCGAAGTGATCGTGATCGTCGGCGACGGCTCGTACATGATGCTCAACGCCGAACTCGCGACGTCCGTGATGCTCGGCCGCAAGCTCATCGTCGTGATCCTCGACAACCGCGGCTACGGCTGCATCGAGCGGCTGCAGATCAATTGCGGCGGCGCGAGCTTCAACAACATGCTCGACGACTGCGTGCCGGAAGGCGGCGAACGCTCGACGATCGACTTCGCGATGCATGCGCGCTCGATGGGCGCCGAAGCCGTGCACGTGCGCGACGTCGGCGAGCTGCGCAGCGAAATGAAGCGTGCGCGCGCAGCGAAGACGAGCCAGGTCATCGTGATCGACACGACGCACGAGCGCACGACCGCGGACGGCGGCGCGTGGTGGGAAGTCGCGGTGCCGCAGGTATCCGCGCGCGCCGGTGTCGAACGCGCGCACCGGACGTATCTCGACGAGAAAACCCGGCAGCGGCGCTGATCCGTTTCCCCATTCAATCCGCCGCTCCGCGAAAACAACATTCGAACCAAGGAAGCACGTCATGAGCTGGAACGTTCGCATCGGTATCAATCCCCTGTCGTGGATGAACGACGACCTGCCGTCGCTCGGCGGCGAGACGCCGCTCGAGACGGCACTGAAGGAAGGCGCCGAAATCGGCTACGCGGGCTTCGAGCTCGGCAACAAGTTTCCGAAGACGGGCCCCGAGCTGAAGGCGAAGCTCGCCGAGTTCGGGCTCGTGTGCGTGTCGGGCTGGTATTCGGGATTTCTGGCGGAAGTCGCGCCGGGCATGAGCGACGCCGATGCCGTCGAGGCCGAAATCGAGCGCTGCCGCGCGCACATGACGAAGCTGCAGTTCAACGACGTGAAGGTCGTGGTGTACGGCGAATGCGCGGGCACGATCCAGGGCAGCATCGACACGCCGGTCGCGAAGCGCCCGCGCTTCGTCGACGATGAAACCTGGCGCCGCTATGCGGCGCGCCTCGACGCATTCGGCGCGCACCTGCTCGAGACCTACGGGATCAAGCTCGCCTACCATCACCACATGGGCGCGTACGTCGAATCGCCGGACGACGTCGACCGGCTGATGGCGCTGACCGATCCCGCGAAGGTGTTCCTGCTGTTCGACACGGGCCACGCGTATTTCGGCGGCGCGGCCGATCCGGTCGCGCTGCTGAGGAAGCACGTGGCGCGCGTCGTGCACGTGCACTGCAAGGACGTGCGGCCGCAGGTCGTCACGCAGGCGCGCAACGGCGGCTGGAGCTTCCTGAACGGCGTGATCAACGGCACCTTCACGGTGCCGGGCGACGGCGCGCTCGATTACGAAGCGACGCTGCGCACGCTGAAGGACGCCGGCTACGAAGGCTGGCTCGTGGTCGAGGCCGAGCAGGACCCGGCCGTCGCGCCGAGCTATCAGTATGCGAAGAAGGGCTACGAATCGCTGCGCGCGATCGTCGACCGGTTGAGCGCGTAAGCCCCGTCATCTCATCGAGGAACCTCACGCCATGACGATTTCTCCCCTGCTGGTCAAGGCATCCGCCGACCGCGAAATCTGCAACGTGACGCCCGAGTCGGCCGGCTGGAAACACGTCGGCTTTCGCGCGCTGCGCCTGAAGGCCGGCGACACCGAAACGCTCGACACGGGCATGCGCGAACTGTGCGTCGTCGTGCTCACGGGCACGCTGCGCGCGCAAGTCGACGGCGAGACCTACGACGCGCTCGGCAAGCGCGACAGCGTGTTCGAGGAAGTATCGCCGGACGCACTGTACGTGCCGGGCGGCAAGACCGTCACGCTGGTGGCGACGCGCGACGCGGAAGTCGCGCTGTGCACCGCGCCTTACGCGAGCGGCGACAAGCGCGTGCAGCGCCTCGACGGCGAACGGATGCGGCGTGCGGTGCGCGGGCAAGGCACCAACACGCGCTACGTATGCGACATCCTGATGGGCGACAACCCGGCCGCGGACCGGCTGCTGGTCGTCGAAGTGATCACGCCCGCGAGCCACTCGAGCAGCTATCCGCCGCACAAGCACGATCGCGACGCGGCGCCCGACGAAACGTCGCTCGAGGAAACCTATTACCACCGGATCGATCCGCCGCAGGGTTTCGCGTTCCAGCGCGTGTACACGGACGACCGCAGCCTCGACGAGGCATGCGCGGTCGAGAACCACGACGTCGTGATGGTGCCGCGCGGCTATCACCCGGTGGTCGCGCCGCACGGCTACAACCTGTACTACCTGAACGTGATGGCCGGGCCGAGCCGCGCGTGGGCGTTCAGGAACGACCCCGCGCACGAGTGGATGCTCGACGCGGCGCCCGGGCGCTGATGCATTGACGCGCTGAACGATCGACGGCCGGCGCGCGACGCAGGACGCGCGCACGAGCCGGACTTGCGACGACACGGAGCTGCCATGGCGACACCCTTCCCGCGCTGCGCGCCCACGCCCTTCGGCGACACGGCCTCAACGCCGATGCTGGCGCACTTCGATGCCGACGTCGCGCGCCGGCTCGGCGACATCGCGGTCAATCTCGCGTCGCGCCGCGGGCTGCCGATCGCGGTCGGCATCGTCGGCGAAGCCGCACCGCTGTTCTATTGCGCGCTCGACGGCAGCCGCGCCCGCGACAGCGACGCGATCCGCCGCCGGCAGAACACGGTGTTGCGCTTCGGCGTCAGTTCGCTCGAGGTCGGCGCGCGCTTTCGCCGCGCCGGCTGGTCGTTGCAGTCGCAGGGATTGTCGGATGCCGACTATGCGCTCGACGGCGGCGGCGTGCCGCTGCGGCTGGCCGACGGCGGCATCGTCGGCGCGATGGCGATCGCCGGGCTCGACGACGAACGCGATCATGCGCTCGTCGTCGAGAGCCTGCGCTGGCATGTCGGCGCGAACGCGCTCGCGATGATCGCGTAGCGGGCGCGCGCCGGCTCGCGCGGTCAGTGCAGCCCGCCGCTCGCGACGAGGCGCTCGCCGGTCAGCCAGCGCGCATCGTCCGATGCGAGGAACACCGCGACCGACGCGATGTCGTCCGGCTCGCCGAGGCGGCCGAGCGGCGTCTGGCTTTGCACCTGCCGGTCGAGGTCCGAACCGATGATGCCCGCGCTGTGCGTGCCTTCGGTCACGATCATGCCCGGGTTGATCGCGTTCACGCGAATCTTGCGCGGGCCGAGTTCGAGCGCGAGCACGCCGGTGATCGCGTCGACGGCGCCCTTGGTGCCGCTGTACACGGCGCTCGCGGGCGGCGTGATGCTCGTCACCACGGAACTGATGTTGATGATGCTCGCGCCTTCGCCCAGATGCTTGACGGCGGCCTGCGTCGTCAGCAGCACGCCGAACACGTTCGTGTCGAACTGCCGGCGGTAGTGCTCTTCGGTGATCGCCTCGATCGGCGCGAATTCGTACACGCCGGAATTGTTGACCAGCACGTCGAGACGGCCGTACGTGTCGATCGCCGTATCGACGATGCGCTGCGCGTCCGCTGCCTTCGACACGTCGCCGCCGACCGCGACCGCGCGGCCGCCCGCTTCGACGATCGCGCTCACGACCGCGTCGGCGCCGGCCTTGCTGCTCGCGTAGTTGACGACGACCGACGCGCCTTCGGCGCCCAGCGCCTTCGCGATTGCGGCGCCGATCCCCTTGGAAGCGCCCGTGACGATCGCGACCTTGCCTGCCAGCTTGCTCATGATTTCATTCCTCAGTCGGAAGACTTCGATGGATAGGTACCGGTCGCGCCTGTCGCGGCGCACCGGCCTTGCTGGCAATCTTCGCGGTTCCGGCGGCCGCGATAAAGCGGCTCGACACGAATTGACTGGCGAGGTTTGCCGAACAATCGGCCGACGGACGGTCAGCCGGCGCTCAGCCACGTGCCGACGACGTCGCCGGCGAGCCCGTCGAGCGCGCCGTCGTAGACGATCCGCCCGCGCCCCATTACCGCGACGCGCTGCGCGAGCCGCGGCGCGAGCTGCAGCCGCTGCTCGATCAGCAGGATCGCGACGCCGTCGTCCTGCAGCGCGGCAAGGCAGGCGCCGACTGCGTCGACCGCGAGCGGCGCGAGCCCTTCGGCCGGTTCGTCGACGATCAGCACGCGCGGGCGGCCGGCGAGCGCGCGCACCAGCGCGAGCACCTGCTGCTCGCCGCCCGACAGCCGCCCGGCCTTCACGTCGGCCCGCGCGCCCAGCAGCGCAAAGCGCGCGAGCAGCCGGTCGAGCGCGGCACGTTCGGCCGCGCCGCGCAGGCCGCGCAGCCCGAGCCGCAAGTTGTCGCGCACGCTCAGCAGCGGAAATACGTCGCGGCTTTCGGCGACGTACGCGACGCCGCGACGCGCGATCTCGAACGTGCGCGCGCCCGCGCATTCGGCGCCGGCGATGCGCACCGAGCCCGCGGTGCGCACGAGCCCCATCACGGCCTTCGCGAGCGTCGAGCGGCCCGCGCCGTTGCGGCCGAGCAGCGCGAGCGTCTCGCCCGGCGCGAGCGCGAGATCGACGCCGTCGAGCACGGGCTGCCGCCCGTACCACGCACGCAGGCCGCGGATGTCGAGCAGCGCGCTCATGCGCCCTCGCCGAGATAGGCGGCGCGCACGGCCGGGTCCGCGCGGATCGCGTCGGGCGCACCGGTCGCGACCACCGTGCCGCGCACGAGCACCGTGATGCGCTCGGCGAAGCCGAACACCGCGTCCATGTCGTGCTCGATCATCAGCACCGTGCGGCCCTGCGTCGTCGCGCGGATCAGCGCGATCATCCGCGCCGCCTGGTCGCGGTTCATGCCGGCGGTCGGCTCGTCGAGCAGCAGCGTGCGCGCGCCGCTCGCGAGCGCGATGCCCAGATCGAGCGCGCGCTGTTCCGCATAGCCGAGTGCGCCGGCCGGCGCGTCGCGCCGCGCATCGAGACCGATGTCGTGCAGCACGCGCGCGGCCGCGCGATCGACCGAGGCCGATTCGCGCAGCCGGTTCCACCAGCGCCGCCGCTCGGCCGGCGCATGCAGCGCCGCGCAGCGCAGGTTGTCGAACACGCTCAGCCGCGCGAACGCGCTCGTCTGCTGGAAACTGCGGCCGATGCCGAGCCGGCTCGCGACGACCGGCCCGCGCCCGCGCAACTCGACACCGTGCAGCACGACGCGCCCGCGCGTCGGCCGCGTCGCGCCGGCGATCACGCCGAACAGCGTCGACTTGCCCGCGCCGTTCGGCCCGATCAGCGCATGACGCTCGCCGGCCGCGATGCTCAGTTCGACACCGTCGAGCACGGTCTGCGCGCCGAAACGCTGCACGATCCCGTGGAGCGCGATCGCGTTGCCGTTCATCGCCCGTCCTCCCGCGTGCCGTGCCCGTGGTTCAGCAACCGCGCGCGCCAGCCCCACAGCAGCGTGCCGATGCCGGCCGCCGAAGCCGCGACGGCCCAGCCCGCCGGCGAATCGGCGTCGATGCCCCACGCGCCGAACGCGATGCCGGTGCCGTCGTCCTGCGCGAAACGCCACGCATAGCCGAGCTCGGCCGCGCAGACGATCGCGACGCCCCAGAACACGCACGCGCCGACGCCGCACAACAGGCGCCACCGCTCGGCCGCCGGCGCGCCGCGCCGCAATGCATGCGCGAACGCTTGCGCGATGCCCGCGATCCCGCGCGGCGCGGCGACGACGACCGCGACGAACAGCACGCCGAGATACAGCGCCCATGCGCGCGACACGCCCGCGACGACGACGCTCAGCGCGGTCAGCACCACCGCACCGGCCGCCGGCCCGAAGAACGTGCCGGTGCCGCCGATCACCGCGGCGATCAGCACGGTCGCCGAACGCGCCATCGACACGCTGTCGGGCGTCGCGATCTCGACGTCGATCAGCGTCAGCGTGCCCGCGATGCCCGCGAAGAACGACGCGCAGGTGACCATCGCGAGCCGCACGCGGCGCGGCTCGGTGCCGAGCGCGGCGACGCGCGCGGGGTTGTCGCGCACCGCGTTCGCGAGCCGGGCGAGCGGCGTGCGCGTCAGCGCGTGCATCGCCAGCGCCGACACGATGCACCATGCGGCGATCACCGCGTAGGCCTGCGTTTGCGCACCGAAATGCCAGCCGCCCCAGGGCGCGCCGCTCGCGCGGTCGATCGGCACGCCGCCGACGCCGCCGAACCACGCAGGCACGCTCCACGCGGCCGCCGCGACGCATTCGCCGAGGCCGAGCGTGATCATCGCGAACACGGTGCCCGCGCGGCGTGTCGCGAGCAGGCCGGCCAGGAACCCGAAGCCCGCGCCGGCCGCGCCGCCGACGAGCGGCAACAGCGGCAGCGGCGCGCCGACATGATTGAACCAGTGCGCGGCGGCGAACGCGCCGAGCCCCGCGACGGCCGCATGGCCGAACGACAGCAGCCCGGTCGTGCCGAGCTGCAGGTTGTACGACAGCGCGAGCACGACGAGCGCGGCCGTCTGCGCGAGATAGCCGAGCACCGCGCCATGCGGCCACAGCCACGCGGGCACGGCCACGCACGCGGCGAACAGCACCCAGCGCAGCGCGCCGGCCCGCGCGCGGCTAGCCATCGACACGCTCGCCGAACAGCCCGCGCGGCCGGGCGACCAGCACCGCGACGAGCAGCAGGTACGGGACCAGCGGGGCGAGCTGCGCGATCGACACGGCCGCGACGCCGTCGGGCAGCGCGAGGCCCGCCCATCGCGCGAGGTCGCGCAGCGACGTGTCGCTGGACGCCGCGAAGGTCTGCGCGAAGCCGACTGCGAGCGACGCGGCGAACGCGCCGCCGAGCGAGCCGAGCCCGCCGATCACGACGACCGCGAACACCACCGACCCGACGGTCTCGGCCAGCGCCGGCTCGATCACCGCGAGCGGCGCGCCGATCACGCCGGCCAGCGCCGCGAGCGCGGTGCCCGCGCCGAACAGTCCCGTCATCACGCGCGGCACGTCGTAGCCGAGCGCCTCGACGGCCGCGCGGTGCGTGAGCGCGGCGCGCACGACGAGGCCGAGGCGCGACACGCGCAGCAGCGCGCCGAGCGCGGCCAGCATCGCCGCGGACATCGCCATCATGAAGAGCCTGTAGCGCGGCAGCGCGAGGCCGAACACGGTCACGGGCGCGCCGTCGAACAGCGGCGGCACCGGGGCCGGCAGCGGTGCGAGGCCCCACAGCAGTTTCGCGCCCTCGCCAATCAGGTACGCGAGCCCGAAGGTCAGCAGCAGTTCGCTCGTGTGCCCGTGCGCCTGCACGCGGCGCAGCAGGGCGCGCTCGCAGCCGGCGCCGAGCAGCCCGACCGCGAGCGGCGCGAGCCCGAGCGCGGGCCAGAAACCCGCGCGGGCCGCGATGCTGTAGCCGACGTACGCGCCGAGCATGTAGAAGCTCGCATGCGCGAAGTTGAGCACGCCCTGCACGCTGAAGATCAGCGTGAGGCCGGCCGACAGCATGAACAGCAGCAACCCGTAGCTGAGGCCGTTGAACGCCTGGAGCGCGAACGCGTGCACCGCCGCGCGCCCGTCAGCCGGCGAGCGGTTCGAGCGCCGCGCGCAGCGCGTCCGGCAGCGGCACCGGGCGGCGCGTGCCGCGATCGACGTACACGTGCACGAAGTGTCCCTGCGCGGCCGGCGCGGCTTCGCCCGCCGCGAACAGCCCGATCTCGTAGCGCACGCTCGACGTGCCGAGCTTCGCGACGCGCAGCCCCGCGTCGACCGACTGCGGAAAGACGAGCGGCGCGAAGTAGTTGCACTGCGTCTCGACCACGAGCCCGATCGTCTGCCCGTGCTCGACGTCGAGCACGCCCGCGCGGATCAGGTATTCGTTCACGACGGTGTCGAAGTAGCTGTAGTAGACGACGTTGTTCACGTGCCCGTAGACGTCGTTGTCCATCCAGCGGGTCGTGATCGGCAGGAAGTGGCGGTAGGCGTCGCGCGGACGCGGCTGCGGCTTGTCGGACATGGCGATGGCGGTCAGGTCTGGTCAGGACGAGGAAGATGAAGCGCACGTCGCGCGGCGGCCGTGCGGAACGGCCCGCCGGCGAATGGCGAGGTGCCGCGCCGCGATCGTGCCCGGCGCGACGGACGACATGGCGGCGGCGCGGCCCGTCACTGCCCCGCTCGGTCGACGAATTCGAAATCGAGGCCGCGCGCGCGCATCCAGTCGGCGAGCGCGTAGCCGGTGCCGGCGCGCCAGGGGCGCAGCAGCGGCGGATCGACGAGCCGGTATTCGAGCAGTTCCGGCGACAGCGCGACGGTGCCCGACGCGCGCACGTGGTACGCGATGATCAGTTCGTTCTTGCGGATGAATTCATAGACGCCGACGAGCGTGACCTGCTCGGCCTTCAGCGCGGTTTCCTCGAACACCTCGCGCGCGATGCCGTCCTCGGGCGTCTCGCCGTTCTCGAGGAAGCCGGTGATCAGCGCGAACATCCCTTCCGGCCAGGCCGCGTTGCGCGCGAGCAGGATCTTGCCGTCGAGCTCGACGATCGCCGCCACCACCGGCAGCGGGTTGTTCCAGTGCACGTAGCCGCACGTGTCGTCCGGGCAGGCCCGGCGGATGCGGCCGCCTTCGTGGTCGGGATCGGCGCGCTCGGTCAGCGGACGCGCGCAGCGCGGGCAAAAACGGTAGTCGGCGGTGGTCATCGATGGGGATCTGGCGAACGCCCGGCGGCGGCCTGCCGGCCGCGTCGCGCGCCCGCTCGGCGCGGGAAAGGCCTCATTCTAGCGAGTTTGCCCGCGCCGCAGACGATCCGGCCCCGGTGATGTCAGGGTTGCATGCGGGGTTGCGCGCGCCCGCGTGCGGCCGTCGCCGCGAAGCCGGCGGCACCGGCGAGCAACGCGCCTGCCGCGACCCACAGCGCCGGCGAGAACGACCCGAAGCGCGCGGTCAGCGGCGCGGCGACGAGCGGGCCGAGAATCTGCCCGACCCCGTACGACGCGGTCGCATAGCCCATCAGCCCGGCCGCTCGCTCGCCATGCAGCCGCCGCGCCTCGCGCATCGCGAACAGCGTGATCGCGGTGAACGGCAGGCCGAGCAGCGCGCTGCCGGCCGAGAAGCCGGCCGCGTTCGGCCAGACGATCCCCGCCGCGATCCCGAGCGCCTGCGTCGCGCAGCCGGCGGCGAGCAGCAGCCGGTTGTCCCAGTGGCCGGGCAATCGCGACGCGGCGATCGCGCCGACGATCAGCGCCGCGCCGAACATCGGCCAGAACAGGTCGGGCCACGGCGAGCCGGCCGGCAGCGCGGCCCGCGCGATCACCGGCAGGAACGTCGCGGTGATGATGTAGCCGAAGCCCGGCATCCCGTACAGCACGACGAGCCACGCGCCGTCGGCGCGATGGCGCCGTGCGTCGTGCGGTGCCGCGGCCGGCGCGGCCGGTCGCTCGCGCACGGCCGGCGCCGCGGCGCCCCGCGCGGCGGTTGTCGAGGCGGCCGGCCCCGGCGCGCTGCCGAACGTGCGCCAGATCGCGACCGACAGCAGCGCCGACAACGCCGCGAAGCCGAGCCAGCCGGGCGCCGCGCGATGGCCGGCGAGCGCGCTGCCGATCAGCCCGGTCAGCACGATCCCGACGCCCGGCCCCGCGTAGATCACCCCGCTCCACTCGGGCGCATGCAGTTCGGTGAGCCGCCGCAGCCCCCATTGCGACACGAACACGAACGTCCATGCGCTGACGACGCCCGCGACGAAGCGCACCACGAGCCACACGGAGAGCAGATGGCCGACGCCCATCGCCGCAGTCAACAGCACGGTGGCGGCCAGCCCGAAGCGCACCATCCGCGCGGGCGCGACCCGCACGGCCGCGCAACTGACCGCGCCGACGAAATAACCCGCGTAGTTCGCCGACGCGAGCCAGCTGCCGGCCTTCAGGCCGATCGAGCCGTCGGCGAGCATCAGCGGCAGCAGCGGCGTGAACGCGAAGCGGCCGACGCCGAGCGCGACCGCCAGCCCGATCATGCAGGCGAGCGCGGCCGCGCGGGCGCGGCGGTCGGCGTCATCGGGCAGGTGTACGCCGGCGACGGCGCTCGACGCATCGGAACGGGACATGGCGGCATGGGCCGCGCGCGGCGCGCGCCGGCCGGAACGGAAATCGCAACGCTTGTATCGTAGCTTGACCGAACATTCTCGATAAATGAATAATCAAGAATCAACATATCTCCGGGAGAGAATCATGGACCTGGCGGCGCTGGCGATTTTCCGGGCTGTCGTGCGCGAGAACGGTGTGACGCGCGCGGCGGCGAAGCTCAATCGCGTGCAATCGAACGTGACGACGCGCATCAAGCAGCTCGAGGAGGAACTCGGCGCGGCGCTGTTCGTGCGCGACGGCCGCCGGCTCGTGCTGACGCCGGCCGGGCACACGCTGCTGCCGTACGCGGAGCGGCTGCTCGCGCTTGCCGACGAGGCGCGCGATGCGGTGCGCGAGGACACGCCGCGCGGGCGGCTGCGGCTCGGCACGATGGAAAGCACGGCCGCGAGCCGGCTGCCGACCGTGCTCGCGCGCTATCACCATGCGTGGCCCGACGTGTCGCTGGAGCTCGTGACCGGCACGACCGGCTGGCTGATCGACAAGGTGCGTGATTTCGAGATCGACGCGGCGCTGTTTGCGCGGCCGCCCGAGCCGGACACGCTGCCCGACACGTTCGAGACGGTGCCGATCTTCCGCGAGGATCTCGTGCTGCTGACGCCGCGCGGCCATCCGCCGGTGCGCACGCCGCGCGACGTGATCCTGCCGACGCTGGTCGCGTTCGAGCGCGGCTGCACGTACCGGAAATATGTCGAGCAATGGTATGCGGCGCACGGGACGAAGCCCGCGCGCGTGCTCGAACTCGGTTCGTATCACGCGATCGTCGCATGCGTCGCGGCCGGCGCCGGCATCGCGGTCGCGCCGCGCTCGGTGCTCGAGTTGCAGCCGGAGACCGGCAACGTCGCCGCCCACACGATCCCCGAACTCGAAGGGATCGACACGCTGCTCGCGTGGCGGCATGGTTACGCATCGGCGGCGCTCGCCGCGTTGCGTGATGCGCTGGGCGAGGCTGCGCGGGGGCCAGGTGATGCGACCAAGGCGGCGGTGGCCGCATCGGTGTCGGCCTGAGTCGGGATCGCCGGCGGCCGCTGGTGCGCGCGCTCGATCTTCATTCCGACACGGGCGATGCGGCCAGGGCGGTGGTGGCCGCGTCGGCGTCTGCCCGAGCCGGGAACGCAGGCGAGTGCCAGCGAGCGCGCTAATTCTTCATACCGACAAAAACAAAACGACCCGACCGGCACACGTGCCGATCGGGTCGCTTTTTTTGATGCGAAGCGATGTGACGCGACGCGGTCAGCCCGACCACACCGCATCACCAGCCATGCCGATCAAAGACGCTCTTCGACCCAGCCCTTGACGCCTGCCAGCGCGCCCGGCAGGTTCGCCGGTTCCGTGCCGCCTGCCTGCGCCATGTCCGGACGGCCGCCGCCCTTGCCGCCGACCTGCTGCGCGACGAAGTTCACGAGCTCGCCGGCCTTGACCTTCTTGCTCGCGTCCGGCGTGACGCCCGCGATCAGGCTGACCTTGCCGCCTTCGACGGCCGCCAGCACGATCGCCGCGCTCTTCAGCTTGTCCTTCAGCTTGTCGACCGTCTCGCGCAGCGTCTTCGCGTCCGCGCCGTCGAGCGTCGCGGCCAGCACGAACACGCCACCGACTTCGATCGCCTGCTGCGCGAGCTCGTCGCCCTGGCTCGACGCGAGCTTCGACTTCAGCGCGCCCAATTCCTTCTCGAGCGACTTCACCTGGTCCTGCACCTGCGCGATGCGTTGCGTGAGTTCCGACGGCTGCGCCTTCAGCGCGGCGGCCGCTTCGTTCACGCGCGCATCGAGCTCCTGCACGTAGCGCACCGCGTTGTCGCCGGTGATCGCCTCGACCCGGCGGATGCCGGCCGCGACGCCGCCTTCGACGACGATCTTGAAGAAGCCGATGTCGCCGGTGCGGTGCACGTGCGTGCCGCCGCACAGTTCGCGCGAGAAGCCGAGGTCGAGCACGCGCACTTCGTCGCCGTACTTCTCGCCGAACAGCGCCATCGCGCCGCCCTTCACCGCTTCGTCGTACGGCATCACGCGCACGATGCCCGGCGCGTTGGCCAGAATCTCGTTGTTGACGATCTGCTCGACGCGACGGATTTCGTCGTCGGTCAGCGGCGCGTTGTGCGCGAAGTCGAAGCGGGTTTTCTCCGCGTCGACGAGCGAGCCCTTCTGCTGCACGTGTGCGCCGAGCACTTCACGCAGCGCCTTGTGCATCAGGTGGGTCGCCGAGTGGTTGCGCTGCGTGCGTGCGCGGCGGTGCGCGTCGATTTCCGCGCGCAGCACGTCGCCGACCTTCAGCGTGCCCTGTTCGAGCGTGCCGTGGTGGCCGATCACGTCGGCCTGCACCTTCAGCGTGTCGGCCACCGAGAAGCGCGTCGCGGCATTCGCGAGCACGCCCTGGTCGCCGACCTGGCCGCCCGATTCCGCGTAGAACGGCGTGTGGTCGAGCACGACGACCGCATCCTGGCCGTGCTTCACTTCGTTGACGGCCGAACCGTCGACGTACAGCGCGACGACCTTCGCGTCGTCGAACGCGATCTCTTCATAACCGTGGAACGTGGTCTTCGCGCCCGAGTATTCGAGGCCCTGCGTGGCCTTGAACTTGCCAGCCGCGCGCGCCTGCTCGCGCTGACGCGCCATCGCGTCGTCGAACGCCGGCTCGTCGACCGTCATCCCGCGCTCGCGGCACACGTCGGCCGTGAGGTCGAGCGGGAAACCGTACGTGTCGTGCAGCTTGAACGCGAGTTCGCCGTCGAGCACCTTGCCGCCCTTCGCTTCGACATCCGCCAGCGCCGCTTCGAGGATCGACATCCCGTGCTCGATCGTCTCGAAGAAACGCTCTTCTTCCTGGCGCAGCACGTCGGTCACGCGCTGCTCGGCTTCCTTCAGTTCCGGATAGGCTGCGCCCATCTCGGCGACGAGGTCGGCCACCAGCTTGTGGAAGAACGAGCCCTTGCGGCCGAGCTTGTAGCCGTGGCGGATCGCGCGGCGCACGATGCGGCGCAGCACATAGCCGCGGCCTTCGTTGCCGGGGATCACGCCGTCGACGATCAGGAACGAGCACGCGCGGATGTGATCGGCGATCACCTTCAGCGAGTTGTTCGTGAGATCGCTGATCTCGGTCACGCGCGCGGCGGCCTTGATCAGGTTCTGGAACAGGTCGATCTCGTAGTTGCTGTGCACGTGCTGCAGCACCGCGGCGAGGCGCTCGAGGCCCATGCCGGTGTCGACCGACTGCTTCGGCAGACGCGTCATGTTGCCCTGCGCGTCACGGTTGAACTGCATGAACACGAGGTTCCAGATCTCGATGTAGCGGTCGCCGTCTTCTTCAGGCGATCCCGGCGGGCCGCCCCACACGTCCGGGCCGTGGTCGTAGAAGATTTCGGTACACGGGCCGCACGGGCCGGTGTCGCCCATCGTCCAGAAGTTGTCCGACGTGTAGCGGGCGCCCTTGTTGTCGCCGATGCGGATGATCCGCTCGGTCGGCACGCCGACCTCCTTCGCCCAGATGTCGTACGCTTCGTCGTCTTCCTGGTAGACGGTGACCCACAGCTTTTCCTTCGGCAGCTGGTAGACCGTGGTCAGCAGTTCCCACGCGAAGCGGATCGCGTCGTGCTTGAAGTAGTCGCCGAACGAGAAATTGCCGAGCATCTCGAAGAACGTGTGGTGGCGCGCCGTGTAGCCGACGTTCTCGAGGTCGTTGTGCTTGCCGCCCGCGCGCACGCTGCGCTGCGCGGTCGTGGCGCGCGTGTACGGACGCGGATCCGTGCCGAGGAACACGTCCTTGAACTGGACCATGCCCGAGTTCGTGAACATCAGCGTGGGGTCGTTACCGGGCACGAGGCTCGACGAGCGGACGATCGTGTGGCCCTTCGATTCGAAGAATTTGAGGAATTTCTCGCGGATTTCGGCAGCTTTCATGGCGTGCGGGGAATGTCTGGCTGAGACGGCTTCAAACGCCGGCCGTCCTCGCGGACGCACGGCGGGCAGATATCGTAAACGAGCGATTATACGATACAGATCGGCGGCTCCCACGCCAGCGGCCCGCCGCGCCGGACGAGCGGCCTGGGCCACCGGCGCGGCCGATTCGCCTTAAGATGCTCGGCATGCCAATCCGCCTTGCCTCGGGCCGGGCGAGCCATGAAAGGAGACGATTCGACGATGGGTGCCCTGAGCCATATCCGCGTGCTGGACCTCACCCGCGTGCTCGCGGGCCCGTGGTGCGCGCAGACGCTTGCCGATTTCGGCGCGGACGTGATCAAGGTCGAGCGCCCCGGCGCCGGCGACGACACGCGCCACTGGGGGCCGCCGTACCTGAAGGACGCGACCGGCGCCGATACGGCCGAGGCCGCGTACTACCTCGCGGCGAACCGCAACAAGCGCTCGGTGACGGTCGACATCGCGACGCCGGAAGGCCAGCAAATCGTGCGCGAGCTCGCCGCGCAGAGCGACGTCGTGCTCGAGAACTACAAGGTCGGCCAGCTGAAGAAATACGGGCTCGATTACGAATCGCTGCGTGCGGTGAAGCCCGATCTCGTCTACTGCTCGGTCACCGGATTTGGCCAGACGGGCCCGTACGCGCACCGCGCGGGCTACGACTTCATCGTCCAGGGGATCGGAGGCTTCATGAGCATCACCGGCGAGCGCGACAGCGAGCCGGGCGGCGGCCCGCAAAAAGCCGGCGTGGCGATCGCCGATCTCGCGACGGGCCTCTATTCGACGATCGCGGTGCTCGCCGCGCTCGCGCACCGCGATCGCACGGGCGAAGGCCAGTACATCGACATGGCGCTGCTCGACGTGCAGGTCGCGCTGCTCGCGAACATGAACACCAACTTCCTCGCGAGCGGCAAGCCGCCGGTGCGCTGGGGCAACGCGCACCCGAACATCGTGCCTTACCAGACGTTCCAGACGAGCGACGGCTGGATCATCGTCGCGGTCGGCAACGACGGGCAGTTCCGCAAGTTCGTCGAGGCCGGCGGGCGGCCCGAGCTGGCCGACGACGAACGGTTCGCGACGAATCCGTCGCGCGTGCGCCACCGCGACACGCTGGTGCCGATCCTCGCGGAGATGGTGAAGGCGCGCGGCAAGGCCGACTGGATCGCCGTGCTCGAAGCGGCCGGCGTGCCGTGCGGGCCGATCAACGAACTCGACGAGGTGTTCGACAACGAACAGGTGGTCGCGCGCGGAATGCAGGTGTCGCTGCCGCACCCGTGCGGCGCGGACGTGAAGCTCGTGCGCAATCCGATCCGGATGAGCGCGACGCCGCCCGATGCGCGCACCGCCCCGCCGCTGCTGGGCGCGCAGACGGAAGACGTGCTGCGCGACATGCTCGGCTACGACGATGTGCGGATCGCCGCGTTGAAGGCGAAGCAGGCGATCTGAGCGCGTGTGATACCCGGCCGACCGCCCACGCAAGCAGTGTCGGCCGGGTATATCGGGGGTCAGCGCTGCGCAAGCGTATCGCACCCGCCAGCGAGCAGTGCGAGCGCGGCACGCGCGGCCGGATCGACGACGATCGCACGACCGCCCGCGCCCGGGAGGCCGGTGACTGCCACCGGGTCCGTGTCGGCCGCCCCCCGGAATACCAATGTCGGAAGCGGTTCGGAGGCGATGCGATCGCGCATTTCCAACGTGCCGAGCGGCGTCGGGAACGCCGTCGCAAGCGCGGCGACGGGCACACTGCCGCGCACGATCAGCGTGGTGAGCGGCGCGAGCCGGTCGGCCAGCCCAGGGGGCGCGACACACTGCCGGGAAACACGGCCGTCGAACGTGACGCGTACGGAGAACGGCGCCGCCGACTGCACGCGATGCGCGTTCACGTTCAGCGTACCGGCGGAGTAGACGAACGACATCACCTCATCCGGCTGCACACTGAGTATTTCGGTACCCGGCGCGATCGGCACGGGACTGCCGGCGCCCCCGACCATGCTTCGCCAAGCCAATACGACGAGCACGGCGACGAACACCGCGCCGGCCGCGCGAGCGAGCCGGCCTGTTGCCGCGGGCGTCATGACACCTGCACCATGGTTCCGACCGGTGTCCATTCGTACAACTGCCGCGCATCGGCCTCGTTCAGCCGCACACATCCGCGCGAGCCGAACCGGTCACTCAGTGAATTGCGAGCCAGCCGCACGACGCCGAGCGGCATCGGTCCGTGGTATTGATGAAACGCCTTGCCATCCGCGGTGAAGAACATTGCATGATCCATCTGCGCGTTATACATGCGACTGCGATAGGGGTGGTGCTTGCGGAGGATTCTGAACGTGCCCCGATCGGTCGGGTGCTCGCGGTCGCCTGTCACGCAGTCGAAGCGGAACACGCAAACGCGCCCCTCGTATGCTTCCACGCATTGCCGTGACAGATCAACCTGAATCCGTTTCGTCGCGGCGCCGTTGTTTTCTTTGGTTCGGTCGGATCGTGCGGGCTGGACTGGCATGGAGGCTTTCCGTCTGGTCGAATGGCCCGCCAGACTACCCACTACCGACTTCAAGCGATATGGGACACGTCAGAAATTCGGAGCGCTGTCCAACGGCAGGAGTCCGCTGCCGCGCACGCCTACCACGATGAGCCCGGATGGCGCGACACGCTACGGGTGACTGTCGACGCGCGTGGCTCCGCCGTTGCTGTGCCACGACAACGAACGGATCGCGACGTTGAAGGCGAAGCAGACGATCTGAAGGTCCTGCGATCCGCCCTGCGCGACACGGTCAACCTGCGCCCGCCAGCGCGTCGAGCCAGCCGCGCCCCTGCGGCCAGTCGCCGAGCCCGCTGTCCGCGTTGATGTGGCCGCGCGGGCCGAGGTCATGAAACGCGCTGCCCCACGCGTGCGCGCAGCCGCGCGCGAACGCGAGCGAGCCGTACGGATCGTCGCTGCTCGCAACCACGCAGGTCGGAAACGGCAGCCGCTCGTGCGGCACCGGCCCGAAGCCGTGCGCGTCGGCCGGAAACGCCGGCCCGGCCGGATCGGGCAACGCGACGAGCAGCGCGCCGCGCACCTTCGCGAGCGCGGCCGGCCGCGCGTAGCGGGTCGCCCACCACGCGGTGGTCAGCGTGCCGAGGCTGTGCGCGGCGATCGTCACGGGGCCCGGTGCGGCTTCGACCGCACGATCGAGCGCGAGACACCAGCCGTTGCGGAACGCACGGTCCCAGTCGGGCATCGCGATGCGCACGAAACGCGCGTCGGCGCGCTCCCAGCGGCTTTGCCAGTGGAACGGGCCGGAGTTGCCGTAGCCCGGCAGCACGAAAACGAGAGAATCGCTCATGGAAGGTTCGTCGACGCATGAAGTCGTTATGTAACGTCGACGAAGTGTCGCACACCCGCTCCTCCCTGATGTTGCCTGTCGAATCGCGGAATGGATGTGCGGTACATGAATCGGTCGCGCTGCGCACGCGACCGGCCGGCGCTCACGCGCGCCGGCTTCGGTCAGCGCACGCCGGCGCCGACGAGGCCGCCTGCCGCGGCGCCGGCGACCGTGCCGACCGGGCCGCCCGTGATCAGGTAGCCGAGCGCGCCGCCCGCTGCCGCGCCGATCCCGGCGTTACGCTGCGTATGCGTCATCGCGCATGCGCCGAGTTGCGACAGGGCCGCGACGATTACCGCGGTACGAACGAGAAAAGTGGTCTTCTTCATCATGATTGTTGGCTTCCTCCCGCCCCGCAAAAACTGCGAATGGCGGCATTGATTCGGTGAAGCCATCATAGGAAAAGCCGAATGCGGGGGGCAATCCGATTTACGTCGTGTTACAGCCGACACACTATCGAGATATTGCGATCGGCAGCGCGAACCGCCCTGCCGACGCCGCAACCCGCGCGGGACGGACCCCGGTCAGGTAGAATTACGGGATTAAACCGGCGCGACGCGCCGACACAACCTGACGCCAACCGCATGAGCACCGAACGCAACGACGCCCCCGCGGCTTCCAATTTCATCCGCAACATCATCGACGACGACAACCGCACCGGCAAATGGAGCGGCCGCGTCGAGACGCGCTTCCCGCCCGAGCCGAACGGCTATCTGCACATCGGCCATGCCAAGAGCATCTGCCTGAACTTCAGCGTCGCGCGCGACTACGGCGGCGTGTGCCACCTGCGCTTCGACGACACGAACCCGGAAAAGGAAAGCGTCGAATACGTCGACTCGATCGTCGACGCCGTGCGCTGGCTCGGCTTCGACTGGCGCAAGGACGCGGTCGATCACCAGTATTTCGCGAGCGACTACTACGACAAGCTGTACGAATTCGCCGAGTTGCTGATCCAGCGCGGCAAGGCGTACGTCGACAGCCAGAGCGCCGAGGAAATGCGCGCGAACCGCGGCTCGCTGACCGAAGGCGGCAAGCCGTCGCCGTTCCGCGACCGCTCGCCCGAGGAAAACCTCGACCTGTTCCGCCGGATGAAGGCCGGCGAGTTCAAGGAAGGCGAGCACGTGCTGCGCGCGAAGATCGACATGGCGTCGCCGAACATGAACATGCGCGACCCGGTGATCTACCGGATCCGCTACGCGCATCACTACCGTACCGGCGACGCATGGTGCGTGTATCCGATGTACGACTACACGCACTGCATCTCGGATGCGCTCGAAGGCATCACGCATTCGCTGTGCACGCTCGAATTCGAGGATCACCGCCCGCTGTACGACTGGGTGCTGAACGAACTCGCGGAAGCCGGCGTATTCACGCGCCCGCTGCCGCAACAGATCGAATTCTCGCGCCTGAACCTCACGTACGCGATCACCAGCAAGCGCAAGCTGCTGCAGCTCGTCACCGAAGGTCACGTCGAAGGCTGGGACGACCCGCGCATGCCGACGATCGTCGGCATCCGCCGCCGCGGCTTCACGCCGGAGAGCATTCACCTGTTCTGCGAGCGGATCGGCGTGACGAAGGTCGATTCGTGGATCGACATGAGCGTGTTCGAAGGTGCGCTGCGCGACGACCTCGACGACAAGGCGCCGCGCTCGGTCGCCGTGCTCGATCCGCTGAAGCTCGTGATCGACAACTATCCGGAAGGCCAGGAAGAAGCGTGCACGGCGCCCGTGCACCCGCACCATCCCGACCGCGGCGTGCGCACCTTCCCGATCTCGCGCGAGCTGTGGATCGAGCGCGAGGACTTCGTCGAGAACCCGCCGAAGGGCTATTTCCGCCTGTTCCCGGGCAACAAGGTGCGCCTGCGCTACGGCTACGTGATCGAATGCACGGGCTTCGACAAGGACGCCGACGGCAACGTGACGGCCGTGCACTGCAACTACTTCCCGGACAGCAAGTCGGGCACCGAAGGCGCGAACAACTACAAGGTCAAGGGCAACATCCACTGGGTCAGCGCGAAGCACGCGCAGGCGGCCGAAGTGCGGATCTACGACCGGCTGTTCAAGGCGCCGCACCCGGACGCGGGCGGCGCGAACTTCCTCGAGGCGCTGAACCCGGACTCGAAGAAGGTCACGCAGGCCTACGTCGAGCCGGGCGCCGGCGACGTCGCGCCGGAAACGCGCCTGCAGTTCGAGCGTCACGGCTATTTCGTCGCCGACCGCGTCGATTCGAAGCCGGGCAAGCCCGTGTTCAACCGGATCGTCGGGCTGCGCGACAGCTGGGGCAAACCGGCCTGACGGCCTGCTCCGCGCGCGGCGCGGCGGCCTCGCACCGCCCGCCGCAGGATGAAAAAAAACGGCCTTCGGGCCGTTTTTTATTGCGTGCGCGGAAATCGCGCGGCAGGCAGCACCGGCCGCCACGCTCACGCGCTCGCCAACCGCCGATGCAGATCCGCGAGCGACAGCGTCGTGCGAAACAGCCGCGCGAGGCTGCGGCTTGCATACGCGTCGACGTCGCCGGGCGCGGTCCAGCGATACGCGTCCATCTCGGGAATCAGCGAGCCGTCGCGACGGCTCGGGAACAGCGACGTGCACGTGCAGCGCGCGGGATCGATCTCGTCGTCCGCGACCTGCACCGCGAACAGGTGCAAGTCCTTGTCGTGACGGTAGGCGAAGCGGCCGAGATCGAGCAGCCGCGCCGGCGCAAACTCGATGCCGGTTTCCTCGCGCAGCTCCCGCAGCGCCGCGTCGACCGGCGATTCGCCGGGCTCGCCCTGCCCCTTCGGGATGTCCCAGTGCGTGGTGTCCGTCGCGTGCGCGAGGAATACGCGGCCGGCCCCGTCGAGAATCACGACGCCGCACGACACCGTGCGCGACGCACCGCTGCGCTTCATTGCACGCGCGCTCAGCGCTTCTGCAGCTGCCACTTGCCCGTGGCGGTCTTGCAATAGACGGGCTTGAGCGTCAGCGTCTGGCCCTTCGCGGAAATGTCGGTGGCGATCTCGCGGCAGGTCTTGCCGTCGTTCTCGGACGTCGACGGCGTGAGCTTCGCATCGATCTGCGTGCCGCGGCCGCTGCTCTGCCAGGTCGTGGTCTCGCCGTCCTTGCCTTCGTCGCGCACCTGCGCCACGGCCTTGGCCAGCGACGCACGGTCGGTCTTGCTGAAGTAGGCGAGCGGCGTGTCGTTCAGGAAGCCCAGGTTGCTCTGTGCGTAGGCAGGCAGCATCGCGGCTGCGCACGCGGCGCCGGCCAGCACGCGCGTGACGACGGAAAGGGATGCACGCATCGACATGTGTTGTTCTCCTTGGATGTTCGATCGAACGGCATGGCGCGCGGCCGGCACTCCGGCGGCCGGCGAACCGGCACGCGCCACGCCCGTCAGCCAGCGAGCATAGCATGCGTGCCGCCAGGAACGTCGTCTAGCGGGCCGCCGACGCGGCTGCCGGTTGATATCCGTCGGTCAGCGTGTTCAGGAACGCGATCACGTCCCTGATCTCGGCCGCGTTCAGCGCGGGCGCGTCGCCGCGCTTGCGGTCGAACGGCGGCTCGCGGTTGATGTTCGGCCAGTAGCGCTTCGGCAGGTCGTCGTAGACCTGCACCTTGCCGTGCACGACCGGATAGAACTTCTCCGGATGAATGTCACGCTCGACGTAGAAGCGCATCACGTCCTCGAGCGAGTGGTACACGCCGTTGTGGAAGAACGTCTTGCGCAGCGCGACGTTGCGCAGCGACGGCGTGCGGAACAGCCCGCAGAATTCGTCGCGGCCCTTCAGGTCGGTGCGCTCGGGGCCGCACGCGCCGAGGTCGTAAAAGCGCGGATCGCGATTGACCGGCAGCGCGCGGTTGCGCGGCACCGCGATCGCGATCAGGCCGAAATCGCTGAACTGCGGCGGGCCGCCTTCGAGCGTGCGCTGGCTCACGTGGCAGCTCGCGCAGTTGCCCTTCTTCTCGTCGTTGAACAGCTGCAGCCCGCGCAGCTCCGCGGGCGTGAGCTGCGCGTGGCCGGCCAGATAGGCGTCGTACTTGCTCGTGTACGGATCGAACAGCGCCGGCTGCTGCTGGAATGCGTCGAGCGCGCGCAGCACCGCACCGAACGTCGCCTGGTCGTCGCCGAGAACCTGGTCGCCGAACGCCTTGCGGAACGCGTCGGCATACGGCGCGGCGCGCACCGCCTTCGCAACCCGCGCCGGCGAACTGCTCATCTCGAAGGGCGACGTGAGCGGAATGCGCGCCTGCGCATCGCGCGTATCGACGCGGCCATCCCAGGTCAGCCCGCCGGTCGGGCCCGCATCGATGCTTTCGTCACCTTCGTCCGGCGAATCGTGGAAGTGCTCGCTGAACGGCGGAATGCCGCGCAGGTACTTCAGCGACGGCACCGCACGAAAGCCCGTGCTGTGCATGTCGTCGCCGCCGAGTTGCGCCGACAGCGCGTTCGGCGGCCCGAACGCATGCTCGGCGCTATGGCACGACGCGCACGCGAGCTTGCCGGACCCGGACAGCGACGGATCGAAGAACAACTGCTTGCCGAGCGCCGTCATCTGCTTCACGCCCTCGAATACCTGTGCGCGCGTCTGCGGCTGGCTGGCCGGCGCGACTGCCGGAGCGGCCGGTGCGGCCTGTGCCGCCGGCACGATGGCGGCGGCCGATGCATCGGCACCGGGGCGCGCATCGCAACCGGCGAGCGCCGCGAGCCCGCCGACCAGCGCCAGCGCCGCCGCGGCAGGGATCAGCGATCGCGCGGACGCGAAGGATTTCAGAAGGCTGTGCATCGTCGTTCTTCTTGTAGCGGTGGGCAATCGGCCGGAGCTTATGTCAGTTCCGTGACCGCCGCATGACGTTCGACCGACAGTCATTTGAAAGCGCCCCTACACCCGGCTGTCAAATCGGTTCCAGATAATGCGCGCAGCCGGCAGGTGTCCGAAGGTTCCCGCGCCGGCCCGACACCACCGCGATTCCCACACGCGACACACGACGAAAGAGAGAACATCGCATGAAGAAGCACGCCTGGATTCGTTACACGCCGATCGCCCTCGCGGCCGCGCTCAGCCTGACCGCCTGCGGCGGCGACGATGTCACGCAGCAAGGCCTGTCGGCCGTCAAGAACGTCGTCGTGATCTACGCGGAAAACCGCAGCTTCGACAACCTGTACGGCAACTTCCCCGGCGCGAACGGCCTGCAGAATGCGACGGCGGCGAACTCGGTGCAGAAGGATCGCGACGGCTCGACGATGGCGACGCTGCCGAAGATCTGGGGCGGCCTGACCGCGACCGGCATCACGCCGGCGGTCACCGAGGCGATGACGGCGAACCTGCCGAACGCGCCGTTCGCGATCGACGATCCGAAGGGCTTCAACCAGTCGATGAGCATCGCGACGCGCGACATCGTGCACCGCTTCTACCAGGACCAGATGCAGATCAACGGCGGCAAGAACGACATGTACGCCGCATGGACCGATGCGGGCGGCCTGACGATGGGCCACTACACGCCGGATCCGTCGAAGCTGCCGCTGTGGAAGATCGCGCAGCAGTACGTGCTCGCCGACAACTTCTTCATGGGCGCATTCGGCGGCTCGTTCCTGAACCACCAGTACCTGATCTGCGCGTGCGCGCCGTTCTACGCGAACGCGAACACGAGCCCCGCAGCCGGCAAGATCGCCGTGTTGAACGCGGACGGCAAGTCGCTGAAGGTTGCGACGAACTCGCCCGCGTCCGCGCTCAGCGGCCCGCCGAAGTTCGTCAACGACGGCGCGATCACGCCCGACTTCTTCGCGGTCAACACGATGCAGCCGCCGTATCAGCCGAGCGGCAACAAGGCAGCCACGGGCGGCGATCCGCTGCTCGCCGATCCGGCCAATCCGTCGACGATGCCGCCGCAGACGGCGACCAACATCGGCGACCTGATGACCAACGCGGGCGTGTCGTGGGCATGGTACGGCGGCGCGTGGGGCCAGGCGCTGCAGGCAAGCCAGAACGGCACGTCGAACGTGATCTACGGCGCCGACCTGTCGACGCCGAACTTCCAGCCGCACCACCAGCCGTTCAACTACTTCGCGAACCAGGCACCGGGCACCGCGAGCCGCGCGCAGCACCTGCTCGACGGCGGCGCGAACGGCGCCGAGTTCATCAAGGCGATCGACGCGGGCACGCTGCCGCAAGTCACGTTCTACAAGCCGCAAGGCAACCTGAACGAGCACCCGGGCTACACGGACGTCACCTCCGGCGACCAGCACATCGCCGACGTGATCGCGCACCTGCAGGCAAGCCCGCAGTGGAAGAACATGGTCGTCGTCGTCACGTACGACGAGAACGGCGGCTTCTGGGATCATGCCGCGCCGCCGACCGCCGATCGCTGGGGTCCGGGCACGCGGATTCCGGCGCTGATCGTGTCGCCGTACGCGAAGAAGGGTTTCGTGGACCACACGCAGTACGACACGGGTTCGATCCTGCGTCTCATCACGCGCCGCTTCTCGCTGCCGCGCCTGCCGGGCCTGCAGCAGCGCGACGACGCACTGAAGGCGAACGGCGCGCAGCCGATGGGCGACCTGACGAACGCGCTCACGCTGTCGCCGAACCTGTAACGGCATCACCGCGAACGGGCCGGCCGCGCGGCCGGCCCGGACGAACGAAGGGCAACCCGCGGCGACCTGCACCCCAAAAGCCGGATGCGAATCCAGCCTTTGGGGTGTTTTTCATGCGCGCGCGTTGCTGCGCGGCCGCGTCACCAACCGTACTTCAGCTCGACGCCGACGTAGTCCGCGTTGTGCCCGCCCGCCTGCCGGATCGCGTCGCCGACCTGGAAGTGCACGGCCTCGACCGCGCCGATCAGGTTCGCGGCGATCGTCCAGTCCGCGCGCAGCTGCACGTACATCCCCGTCCAGCGGCCGCCCTTGCCTGCCGTGCCCGGCACCGGAATGTTCGGCTGCTGATAGACGGCGTCGCCGGTCGTCTCGCGCCACTGGAAACCCAGCGCGCCGAGCAGCGACAGGTTCGCCGACGGCTTCAGCGTCACGGACGGCTTCACGTGGATCAGGTTCGCATAGCTCGTGTAGCCGGCCAGCGTGAAGTAATAGCCGTTGGGAAACAGCGGATTGAAGGTGCCGACGCGGCCGTCGTGCGGATGCCGGTCGCCCGAGGCCGCATCGATCTGCAACGCGACGCGCGGCGACCACGGCGCATCGAGCTTGTAGCCCGCGATCGAGCCGACTGCCCACGCACCGATCGTGTCGTTGCCGACCGTCCCGGTCTGCAGCATCGTCTCGAGATCCCAGTCGAAACGGCCCTGCGTGCCCGTGTAGCGAACGTCCCACACATCGCGATGCTCGGCGCCGCTCGCATCGAGGAAACGCGCGTTGCGGCGGTTGTAGCGCGACCAGTAGCCGGACAGGTCGCCCGGCCCGACCGACTGCCGCTCGACGCGCACGCCGCTGAAGGTGAGACCGCGATTGGATACGTCGTCGAAATCGGACGCGTTGCGGTTCTGCACCGGTTGCGTCGCGTAGCCGATGAAGCGCCATTTCCCGTATTCGTAATCGGCCCAGACCGCATCGAACGCCTGCCGCACGTTCGGGCCGTCGCGCGTGGCGATGAAGCGCTGCAGGTCGAACGCCATCTCCTGCCGGCCGACGCGGAACTTGAACGTGCCGCCGCCGAGCGCGCCCGTGTAAGTCGCGAACGCCTGTTCGAGATCGAGCGGGTTCTTGTCGACGGGCGACACCGTGTTCTTGCCGAACGCGCGCGCGTCCTGCAACTGCGCGAAGAACTGCCAGTGCTGGCCGAGATGCGCATCGGCATGCACTTCGACGCGCTGGATCAGGTACGTGTCCGATTGCGCGGAGCCGATCCCGAACAGCGGCGCGTCGTTGGTCTCCAGCCGCTCGCGCAGGTTCACGCCGAGCGATAGATAGGAGGCCGGATCGTTGCCGAGCGGAATGTATTTCAGTCCGTCGAGCGGCGCACGCGGCACGCACGGATTCGCGAGCACCGACCAGTCCTCCTGCCAGCGGTTGAACAGCACCGTCGGGCGCTTGGCCGTGCAGGCCGATGCGGCGGTGGCCGTCTGGGTCGCTGCCGGCGTCGAGGTCGAAACCGATGACGCAGCCGAAGGCTGCG